>DATHJB010000186.1 GCA_035316325.1 Acidimicrobiales bacterium | reverse complement strand
CTGTCGAAGAACGAGTACACCGAGCCCACCGAGAACTCGGCCAGCTCGGCGACCTCCTTCAGGGTCGCCTCGTGGAAGCCCTTGCGCCCGAAGACCTCCTCGGCGGCGTCGAGCAGCTGGGAGCGGCTGACGTCCTGCTGGAGCAGGCGACGGGCTTCGCGCCGGCTCGTCGTCGTGCTCGCGCTGGTGGCCTTGGGCATGCCGGGCAGGCTATCGCCTTCGCGCCGTTGTGAACGAGCATTCAATCGACTGATACTGTCGCTCGAATCAGGTCGACGGCCAGGTCGGCGGAGGTGCGGAGGCGGTCGGCCACGGGGTAGTCGGCGTCGGTGCTCCAGAAGAGGATCACCGAGACGTAGAGGCCGAGGACGGCGTCGGAGAGCGCCTCGGCGCTGCGGTCGCGGCGCGCCTCGCCCCGCTCCTGGGCGGCGGCGATGTCGCCGGCGAACAGGCCGCGCATGCGGGCGAGGCTCCGCTCGGGGCGCTGCGACGTCGACCGGACGGTCTCGGCGATGACGTCGCGCAGGACGCGGTGTTGGCCCTCGGTCAGCTCCGCGGTCAGGAGGAACAGCGCCTCGATCTTCTGGAACACGGAGCTGGCCGCGCCGTGGGCCTGGTCGATCACCTCGTGGAACTGGTCGACCAGGCGATCGACCAGCGCGTCGACCACGTCGGCCTTGGTCGGGAAGTAGTTGAAGAACGTGGCCTGGGCGATGTCGGTGAGCTCGGCGATCTGGTCGACGGTCGTCTGCGCCAGGCCGTGCTCGGCGATCAGGGTGTCGGCGGCGTCGACGATGCGCGCACGGAGCTCCCGCTTCTTCCGCTCCCGCCGGCCGGTCGACATGGCGGGAGGTTATACCTGGTCAGCCGGCTTCCCGATGGCCCGCGGTGGGTGGTGCGTCCGGGGCCAGAACGGCCTCGGGGAGGTCGACGGTGGCGGTCACGCCGTGGAACGGCGAGTCGTCGAGACGCACCGCGATGCCGTGACGGCGGGCCAGGTTGCCGCTGACGTAGTGCCCGAGGTACTTCGACGGGGCGACCGTGAAGCTCTCCGTCCCCGCCAGCCGCCGGTTCGCCGCCGCCAGATCCTCGGCGGACATCCCCAGCCCGGCGTCGACGATCGTCAACCGGTATCCGGTCGGGCCCCGGAGGCCCCGCACGTGGACCGCCTGCTGCGGCGGCGAGAAGACCAGCGCGTTCTCGACCAGCTCGGCCAGCAGGTGCGCCAGATCACCGGAGATCCCCCCTTGGACCGCGCCGGGCTCCAGGTCCATCTGCACCCGCGGGAAGTCCTCGACCTCGCCCAGCGCGGCCTGGACGATGTGGGCGATCGCGGCCGGCTGCGTGCGGGCCTGCGGCGCCGGCAGCTCCCCCAGCACCAGCAGCGACTCGGCGTTGCGGCGCATGCGGGTGGCGAGGTGGTCGAGCTGGAACAGGTTGGTGAGCGCCCCGGGGTCGGCTTCGTCGCGCTCGAGGTCGGTGATGAGGGCGAGCTGGCGCAGGAGCAGGTTCTGGTTCCGGCGTCCGAGGTTCACGAGCGCGTCGGCGAGGTTGCGACGCAGCACGGCCTGCCCGACGGCGAGGTCGATCGCCGAGTCCTGCACCCGGTTGAGCGCCGTGGCGAGCCGGCCGATCTCGCCGTGCGACGCGGCCTGGATCGGTTCCTTGGGCGGCACGCTGAGGTCGTCGCCGACCGGCGTCCGGAGCACCTCCGAGAGCGCTGCGGGCAGGCGGTGGTGGGCCATGTCGGCCGTCTGGCGGGCGAGGGAGGTCAGCGGCCGGACGATGGACCGGGTCGTCACCCACACGATCCCCGCGGTCAGGGCCACGATCACGCCCAGCAGCGCCAGCCAGAGCCGCTGCCGCGTCGCCGCGTCGGCCTCGAGCTCGTCGGCCTGGGCCTGGACGATGCCGCCGACCCGCTGGCGGTACCCGAAGTACGACCGCTCGGTCGGGACGGTGACGATGTCGAGGAACGCTTCGAGGTCGACGGTGCCGGTGTCGATGGCCCCGTTGACGTAGACGACGAGCTTCCAGGTGAACACCCGGAACAGCTCCTTGTCCCACTCCCCCCGGTAGACGCCGGTCGTGTGCACCTCGAGCAGCGCCTCGTTGCGCTTGAGCCGCTCCGCGAGGTCGCTCAGCTCGTAGATCTCCTGGGGCGTGTCCACCCCGCCGTCGGTGAGCAGCGAGTAGACCAGCGTGCGCCGGACGAGGTTGCCGACCACCTCGACCTGTTCGGACGACGTGGCGATCAGGCCCGCGCCGCGGCGCAGGTCGGGGTCGTCGACGGAGGCGGCGATCGTGTCGACCGCGTCGAAGAAGGGCGTGATCATGGCGGTGTAGCCCTCGAACATCTCGTTGCCGAACTCGGCGTTGTCGATGGTCCGGGGCGCGTCGAACGCGTCGATCTCCGCCCGCAGCGCGGCCAGCCCGTCGAGGCCCGCCAACGCCGGCCGGTAGGCCTCCTTCGTCTCGTCGCTGCCGCCGGCGACGAGCGCCGCGAACCCTTCCATCGCCTCGTCCGTCTTCTGCCGGGTCTCGTCGTAGCCCTCGACGTCCACCAGCACCAGGCCGCCCTGCCCGATGAGCTCGACGGCGACCCAGTTGCGCTCGTCCTGGAGGCTCCGCAGCAGGCCGCCGGGACCGTCGGTCGCGGCCGCCAGCTCCGACTGGCGCCGCGCCCGCGCCGCGTCGCCGGTGACCTGCGCGCTCTCCACCACGACGACCAGCGTCAGGATCGCCACCGGGACGAGCATCGCCGCGCCCAGCTTGTGCCGGATCGCGATCCGCGGCTTCTGCCTCCCCTCAGGCGAGACCACCACCTCCCCCTCCAACTGGTGGCTCCGACCCCCCAACCCGGGGTCGACTTCAAACATAGAGATGGGACAAGCGACACGCAAGAGGCTCCGTCAGTGCCGGACGTACCCCGCTACCTTGTACAACGTGGTTACCGGCCGTAGCAGCGTCGACCCCGTGCGACGGGTGGAGCTGTGGCCGGCGGCGGTCGAGGCGGAGCCCGTTCCCCTGGGCCGGCGGGAGCGGAAGAAGCTGGAGGTCCGCCAACGGATCCTCGATGCCGCCGCGACCCTGTTCGCCGCCCAGGGGCTGGTCCCGACGACGGTCGACCAGATCGCCGAGCTCGCCGACGTGTCGCAGACGACGTTCTTCAACTACTTCGCCACGAAGACCGGGCTCGTCGACGCGTTCATCGGCGACCTCGTGGTGCTGTTCGACGGGATCCTCGATCGGGCGCAGGAGGCCGACGAGCCGGTGGCGCAGACGGTCCACGTCCTGTTCCACGTCAGCGCCGACCTCACCGAGGTCCAGCACCGGATGCTGCGGGACCTCATCGCGGAGACGGCACGCACGTCGACCCCCTCGGCCCGGGCGAGCCTCGAGCACATGCGGCGCCGGTTCGGCGACTGCCTGGCGGCGGGCCAGCGCTCCGGCGAGGTCCGGACCGATCGCGACGCGGCCATCCTGGCCGACGCCGTGCTCGGCCTGTACATCGCGGTCTTCCTGTTCTGGACCACCGACGCCGACTACCCGGTGGCCCAGCGGCTGCGCGACTCGACCGAACTGGCAAAGGGTCTGCTCGCATCGTAGGATCTTGGTGTAGACCCCAACAACGGGGTTGACACCACCGTGTGTCGCTGGGGGAAGTGACGCACGGTGGTTGCCTGAGGGGAGGCAACCCATGACCGATTCCTTGCGTGCGTGCCCGCGCAGTGATGGTCCCGGAGGAGCGCGCCGACGTCGGCGCCGCGTCCTCACCGGGGTGCTGGCGGTCGGCCTGACCGTCGCCGCGGCCTGCGGACAGGGACCACCACGGCCGACACCGCCGGCGTTGGGCTCGCTGGGCCCGTGCGGGCGCACCAACGCCCAACTCACGTCGAACACCGCCAACGCGATCTACGTCGCCTACCCGACCGGAGCGGCGGCGACGCCGAACCTCGGCGGGACGTGCGGCGATTCGGCGCGGCCGGTGGTGTTCGTCGTCCACGGCTACCTGGCCAACTCGAACATCCTCTACGAGGGGATCATCGACCACTTCACCCGGGCCGGGAACATCGTGGTGATGGCCACCTACGGGAGCGGCAACCTGGCCGACGTCCCGGGCTCGGCCAACATCGAGGTGGCCGCCATCGACGCCGCCGTGCCGCAGCTCGACCGGGAGGACATGTCGAAGGTCGGCCTGATCGGCCACTCCCTCGGCGGCGGCATGCTGCCGTTCGTCACCCAGCAGGTGGCCTCACGCGGTTGGGGCGGCAGCGCGCTGTGGCTGTTCTCGCTGGCGCCCTACCAGGGCATCGGGACCGGCACCATCGCCCTCCCGGCCCACACCCGGGCGGTCGTCGAGGCCTACTCGGACGACGGGCTGGTCAACCGCAGTGTGGGCGTCGACCTGTTCCACCGGATGTCGATGCCGAACAGCCAGAAGGACCACGTCACGGTCCGCACGTCGAGCCTCGGCGGCGTCACCCTGTCCGCCGCGCACACGTCGCCCAACTCGATCATCGCCCCCGACGACGCCATCAAGTTCTTCGGCATCTACCGGGTCGGCGACATCGTCGAGAGCTGCGCCGTGACCGGCCAGCACTGCAGCGACGACATGGGCTTCATGGGCACCTGGAGCGACGGCACGGCGGTGCTGCCCTCCGTCGTGTCCGACAACCCGTAGGTCCGTCCGGGACTGTCGGAGCAAGCGGTCGCTGTGAGCCGGTTCCTGTTCGTGGTCCCGTCGCTCGCCGAGCGAGCCCGGCCCACCGCTTCGGTGGGCCGGGAGCTCGCGCGCCGTGGCCACGAGGTGGCCTGGACGGGTGCGACCGTGGCGGCGCCGCCGCTCGGTGGCCTGCGCAGCCCGGCCGGGTTGCTCATGCTGTGGGACGACTTCCTGCTGCCGCTCGCCCGGGACATGCTGCCCACCGTCCGCGCCGTGGCCGACGGGTTCCGGCCCGACGCCCTGGTGGTGGACCACCAGGCGCTCGCCGGTGCCGCCGTCGGGCACCTGTCCGGCCGGCCCTGGGCGACCGTCGTGCCCACCTCGGCGGGGTTGGCCGACCCGCTGTGGGACCTCCCGGAGATCGCCCGGGGCATCCGTCGGCGGACGCGGCGCTTCCTGGGCGATGCCGGCCTGGACGACATCGCGGCGGCGAGGCTCGACCCGCAGCGCTCGCCCCACCTGGTCGTCGCGTTCTCGACCGAGGAGCTCGCCGGCCCCGTGGACGATCCGTCGGGGCGCCACGCCTTCGTCGGGCCCAGCCTCGACGCCCGGGTGGACGACGTGCCGTTCAACTGGGCCCGGCTCGACGGCGACCGACCGCTGGTGGTCGTGGCGATCGAGACGCCCCCGTGGCGCCGCGGCGCCCGGATCTACCCGGTGGCCGCGGAGGCGCTCGGGTCGCTCGACGTGCAGGGCGTGATCGTGGGGCCGCCCGACCTCGTCGCCGACCCGCCGCCCAACGTCGCAGTGGTGCCGCGGGCACCACTGCGGGCCCTCGTCCGCCGCGCCGCCGCCGTGGTGTGCGACGGCGGGCACGCCACCGTGTGCGAGGCGCTGGCCCACGGGGTGCCGCTCGTGGTGGCGCCGCTGCTGGCCGACCAGCCGCTGGTGGCCGACCAGGTCGTCCGGGCGGGCGCCGCCGTGCCGGTCACGGCCGACCGGGTGAGCGCGAGCGACCTCCGCTGGGCCGTCCGGACCGCCCTCACCGACGCCCGGCTCCGTCGCCACGCCCAGCGGCTGGGCGACTCGTTCACGCACGCCGGCGGGTCGTCCGCCGCGGCCGACCGCCTCGAGGCGCTCCTGCTCACGGGCCGGCCGGTCCGGGCGGTGCGGGAGGCCGGTCACGGCGGCGGCGCCGGTGGGCCAGCACCGCAGAGGTGACGATCACAGTGTGAATCTCATTCACACTTTTGTCGGGCGCGCTAGCGTCAGGCGCCATGCGCGGCTCTGACGACGTGGCGGAGGACCTGGGTGACGGCGGTCGGGTCGCCCGGAACCGCCGGCGCCGATCGGAGGCATTCCTGACGGCGGGCCTGCGCATCGTCACCGAGGAGGGCATCGACGCGCTGACGATGGCCCGCCTCGCCGACGAGCTCGACACCGCCGTCGGGTCCGTCTACCGGTACTACTCGTCGAAGGACGAGCTGGTCGCGGCCATCCAGGCCCACGCCATCGGCCGGCTGCACCGCAGCCACGACCTCAGCGTCGAGCAGGTCGCAGCCGCCGTGTCGGCCCGGCTGGCGGGCGCCGAGGGGACGGACTCCCCCGCCCTCGTGCGGCTCGTCGTGCTCGGCCGGTGGTTCTGCGGCGCCGCCGAGCGCTATCCCGAGGAGGTGCGGCTGCTGCAGATGGTGTCGGCGCGGCGAACGTCCACGCTCACGCCCGCGGCGGCCGCGGGGCTGGTCCCGTCGACGATGTCGCTGGTGGCGGCGGTCGGCAGCACCATCGACGCCGCGGCGGATGCCGGCGACCTCCGCCCCGGCGACGGCATCGGCCGGGCCATCGTGTGGCTGATGGCGTTCGGTGGCGTGTTCGCCGCCGACGACCTGGAGCGCTACGTGCCCGGGGTGCTGGGCGGGGGCCGCCTCGTCCGGCAGCTCAACGTCGACCTGATCGTCGGCTGGGGGGCGCCGCCCGACGCCGTCGAGCGCATCGAGCAGGCCGTCGACGCCCTGGCCGGCACCCCGCCGCTGGTGCACTGACCCCGGGGCGCGTCAGCAGCCGGCCGCGTCGAGGCGGGCGAGGAACGCACCCGCGCCGACGACCGGGGCACCGCGCTCGGCGGCACCGGCACCGAGCGCCCGATCGGAGCTGACGACCTCGACGTCGTCCAGGTCACGCTCGTCGAGCAGCTCCAGGATCCGCTCGTCGGCGGCGTCACGCCCACGCCGCCGCGGGTAGCAGACCTCGACGCCGTCGTGGACGCCGGCCGGCAGGTCGCGCTGGGGCACGTCGAGGACCAGGACCAGCGCCGCATCCGCGCCGCGCCGGTAGCACTGCAGCCGCCCCAGCAGCCGTCGCACCGCCGCCGGCCGGTCCCGCCACCACCCGTCGGCCACCGATCCCACCACGTTGTTCCCGTCGACCACGATCGTCCTCACCCCTGCAGCCTGCCTCCGATCGGCGTCTCCTAGGGTGGAGCGGTGGGCGATTGGGGGCCGACGACCGCGGTCTGGGGAGCTCTGCCGGTGCAGCTGACACGGCTGTTCGGGCGGGAGTCGGAGCTGGCCGAGCTGGCGGACGTGGTCGACCGGGAGCGGCTCGTCTCGCTGGTGGGTGCGCCCGGCTGCGGCAAGACCCGGCTGGCGATCGAGCTCGGCGCCCGGCTGACCGAGCGCTTCCCGGGTGGCGTCTGGTTCGTCGACCTGGCCCCGGTCGCCGACGGGGCGTCGGTGGCCCGGACGGTCAGCACGGTGCTGGGCGTGCGCGAGCAGGCCGGGCGGGCCGTGGTCGAGACGCTGGTCGACGTCCTCGGCGACTCGGCCGAACCGTTCCTGCTCCTGGTGGACAACTGCGAGCACGTGGTCGACGCGGTGGCGGGATTGTGCGAGCGGCTGGTGACGGCCTGCCGGTCCGCCCGGGTGCTGGCGACGAGCCGGGTGGCCTTGGGCCTGGCCGGGGAGCAGGTGTGGGAGGTGCCGCCGCTGCCGGTGGAGCCCGGCGTACAGCTCTTCCTGGACCGGGCGACCCTGACGTCGAGCCGCTTCCGGCTGCCGCGCGGCGACGAGACGACCGTCGAGGACATCTGTGCCCGCCTGGACGGGCTGCCGCTGGCGATCGAGCTGGCCGCCGCGTCGACGCGGCTGCTGTCGGTCGGCCAGATCGTCGACCGCCTCGGGCAGGCGCTGCCCCTCCACCCCCGGGCGCGCCGGGACGCGAGCCCCCGGCACGAGACGATGGCGGCCACGGTCGAGTGGAGCCTGCGGCTGCTGGGCCCGGCCGAGCAGCAGCTGTTCCGCCGGCTCTCGGTCTTCGCCGGCGGCTTCGACCTCGACGCCGCCGAGGCGGTCGCCGGGATGAGTGGCGACGACGCCCTCGACGGGTTGTCCACCCTGGTGGAGCACTCTCTGGTCGTGGCCGAGGACACCGGCAGCGAGACCATGCGCTACCGGCTCCTCGAGCCCGTGCGCCAGAGCGTGGCCGGGGAACTGGCGGCCGGCGGCGAAGCGGAGGCGATCCGGCGACGGCACGCCGAGCACTACCTGGCGCTGGCACAGCGCTTCGATCCACTGGGGGTCCGCCGCGTGTCGCAGCCGCTCCCCCTCGCCTCCCTCGAACGGGAGGAGGCCAACCTGCTGGCGGCGCTGGGCTGGGCGCGCACCCAGCCGTCCGACCTGGCCCTGCGCCTGTGCGGCGCGCTGGCGCCGTTCTGGGAGTTCGGCGGGCGGGTGAACGACGGCCGGACGTGGCTCGCCGAGGCCCTGGCCGACCCCGCCGGCCACACCTCCGACCCCCGGCTCCGGGCCACCGCGCTCGGTGGTGCGGGCCTGCTGGCGTGGCGGCACGGCGACTACCCGGGTGCCCGAGCCCTGCTGGAGGAGCGCCTGGCCCTCGCCATCGAGGTCGACGACGTGTCGGCACAGGCGGCTTCGCACTGCACCCTCGGGAGGGTCGCCTTCGCGGAGGGTCGGGGCGACGACGCCGTGGACCACTGCGAGCGCGGCATCGCCCTGGCCCGGAGCGCGGGCGACCAGGTGGTCGAGCTGTGGGGGCTGGTCACGTTCGGCTGGGCCCGGCTGGTGCAGGGCGACCTGGCGACGGGCGAGGCGCGGTTCCAGGAGGCGCTGGCGACCAACGAGGCCGTGGGCAACGCCTCGGTCAGGGCCCACGCCCACAACGGCCTGCAGTACGCGGCGATGCTCGCCGGCGACGCCGCCGCCATGCGGGTCCACGTCGCCGGCGCCCTTGCCGCCATGCGGGCCGGCGGCACGCTCGACGAGACGGACTGGCTGGGCGCCGCGATCCCGCTGGCCCGCGCCGAGGGCCGGGTCCGCTCGGTGCATCGCCTCGTCGGAGCCATCGGGGCGATGGGCCGGCGCCGGGGCAGCGAGCACCCCGAGGCCGTGATCGCGCCGATGGTGCAGGACGCGCGCAGCTCCCGCCGGGACGTCGGCAAGTCGCGGGCCGACCGGCTCGAGGCCGAGGGTGCCCGGATGAGCTGGCCGGAGCTGGTCGCCGAGGCCCTGGCCGAGCCCCGCGACGACACCGACACCGGCACCGACCACCCGCTGACGAGCCGCGAGCTCGAGGTCGCCCGCCTGGTCGGCGACGGCCTCACCAACGTCGAGATCGCCAAGCAGCTCTCGATCTCCCGCCGCACGGTCGAAACCCACGTCGACCACATCCGCCAGAAGCTCCACGTCCCCACCCGCCAGCAGATCGTCGTCTGGTCCCTCCGCCGCACCCAGTCCCCATGACGACACCGCCGCACGAGGACATCCGCAACCTGCTCGGCCGCTACTGCGAGCTGATCGACTCGGGCGACTTCGACGGCATCGGCGAGCTCCTGGCCGGAGCGGTGCTGCGCGACGAGACCGGCACGGAGGTCGCCCGTGGACGCGACGCCGTCACCGCGCTGTACGCCGCCACCACCCGCCGCCACGCCGACGGCACGCCCCGCACCCGGCACGTGACCGCCAACTCGATCATCGAGGTCGACGAGGCCGGCGGCACGGCCACGGCCCGCTCGGCCTACGTCGTGCTGCAGGCCACCGGGTCGGTGCCGCTGCAGCCCATCGTGAGCGGCCGCTACCGCGACCGCTTCGCCCGCACGACGGACGGCTGGGCCTTCACCGAGCGCACCATCACGGTCGACCTGGTGGGCGAGCTCGGCGACCACCTCACCTTCCCCCTCCCCTCCTGAGCAGGATCGTGAGGCGGGCGGTGGGGATCAGGTCCGACAGGCGGGTGGCGGTGGTGCGGAAGAGCTCGGGGCCAGCGCCGCCGGCGACTCACCGGTCGAGGTGGCGGTGCCAACCTCCGGCCGCGTGGGTGCCGCCGTCGACGTGCAGCGTGGTGCCGGTGACGAAGCGGGACAGGTCGCCGGCCAGGAACAGCACCGCCGCGGCGCCGTCGTCCGGCGAGCCGAACCGGCCCAGCGGCGGCAGGTGGGCGGGCTCGTAGGGGATGCCCGAGCCCAGGTAGGAGCCGCGGGCGGCATCCTCGCCGACGCCGCCGAGCCCGTCCGGGGCGATGGCGTTCACCCGGATCCCCCGGGGCGCCAGCTCCAGGGCCAGCGTGGCGGTGAGGCTGGCGACCGCCGCCTTCATGGCGCTGTAGACGGCGAAGCCAGGGGCGGCCTGGTGGGCCTCGACCGAGGTGAGGTTGACGATCGCCGACCCGGCGGGCATCACCGGCACCACCGCCCGGACGAACGCCGTGACCTGCGTGAAGTTCTCCGCGATCAGCGCCGCCTCGGCCCGGGTCGACACGTCGAGGAACGGGGCGGCGAAGGTGCCGCCGACGTTGTTCACCAGCACGTCGACCCGCGCATGCCGGTCGACGACGGCCGCCACGAACGCCTCCACCGCGGCCCCGTCGCGCACGTCGAACGCCTGCCACAGCGGCGACGAGCCACCCGCCCGCTCGCCCACCTCCCGTGCGACCGCCGCCAGCGCCGCCTCGTCGCGGTCGCACAGCGCCACCCGCGCCCCGGCGTCGGTCAGCAGCAGCGCGGTCGCCCGCCCGATGCCCGCCGCCGCCCCGGTGACGATCGCGACCCGCCCGTCGAGCGCGACCTCCACGCCCACTCAGGCCTCTTTCAGGATCCCGAGAGGGTGGACGGGGCTGAGCTGGTCGTCGATGTAGTCGGGCGCCTCCTCGGTCTCCACGAACCACCCGGTGGGGCACATCGTGAGGATCTCCACGAACGAGAAGCCCGCCCCCGACAGCTGGGTCTCGAACGCCCGGAGCACCATCCGCTTGGTCCGGGCGACGTTGCCGGCGTTGTTCACCGCCCCCCGGGCGACGAAAGCCGACCCGTCGATCCCCGCCAGCAGCTCCGCCACCTGCAGCGGCCGCCCGTGCAGCTCGGCGTCACGCCCGCCCACCGACGTCTTGGTCCGCTGACCCAGCACGGTCGTGGTGGTCATGTGCCCGCCGGTCTCGCCGAACACCCCGTTGTTGAGCATGAACAGGGTGATGCGCTCGCCCCGGGCGGCGGCGTGGATCGCCTCCTGGAGGCCCTCGTTGGCCAGGTCGCCGTCGCCCTGGATGGTGAAGATCAGTACCTCGGGCCGCACCCGGTTGAGCCCGGTCGCCACCGACGGCGCCCGCCCATGGAGCGCCTGCAGCACCTCGACGTCGAGGTTGTTCGAGAACGCCGTGTAGCACCCCACCCCGAACACGGCGACGGCCCGTTGGACGGCGTCGACCTCCTCGACCGCCTCCAGGATCGTGCGCATGGCCACCGGCTCGCCGCAGCCGGGGCACAGGTGGTGCTCGCCGACGTCGATGAGCCGGGGCGTGAAGTCGTCGACCAGGCGGGCCGGGATGTCGGGCGGGGCGTCGGTGGGGACGATCCGCAGCTCGGGATGGGACGGGGGCGACGTTGACACGGCAGCTCCTCAGGCCAGGACGTCTTCGATGCGGGCCCGCATGACGTCGACGTCGAGGTCGGGGGCGATGCCGAAGCCCGACCCGTCGAGGCTCAGCCCGCCGATGAACTGCACGGGCGCCCGGCCCAGCACGGCGAGCCGCACGTCGTCGATCATCTGGCCCTGGTTGTTCTCGTACACGGCGACCGCCCGGGCGCCCTCGGCCGCCGCGGCCACGACCGCCGACGGGAACGGGAACAGCGTGATCGGCCGCACGAACCCCACCCGGTGCCCCTCGGCCCGCAGGTCCCGGGCGGCGGCCTTCACGTAGCGGGCGGGGCTGCCGAACGCCGCCACCACGACCTCGGCGTCGTCGCACGCCTCCACCTCGACCAGCGGCTCGACGGTCGCGGCCATCGTGCCCACCGCGGCGGCGACCCGGGTGAAGTAGGTCGACAGGTCGTAGCCGACGTCGTCGCGCTGCTTGTGGTCGCCCAGCGGCGACAGGAGGCGGGCGTGGCCGCTGCCCCCCGACGACCCGTCGAGCGCCCAGTCGCGGGCGGGCTCGGGGCCGAAGTCGACCGGCGCCACGTCGACTGACTGGGTGGTGTGGGCCAGGTAGTAGTCGCCGAAGAACAGCACCGGGTTGCGCCACACCTCGGCGAGGTGGAAGGCGAGCTGCATGAGCTGCACGGCCTCGGGCACGTCGGCGGGGGCGACCACGATGTGGCGGTAGTCGCCGTGGCCGCCGCCCCGGGTGGCCTGGAAGTAGTCGCCCTGGGCCCGGGCCATGTTGAGCACCACCAGGGGCAGGCGGGCCATCGTCAGCTCGGCGAGCGACTCCTGCATGAGCGACAGTCCCTGGCCGGTCGACCCGGTGGCTGCCCGGACGCCGCCGGCGGCTGCGCCCCAGGCCATGCCCACGGCCTCGATCTCGCTCTCGGCGTTCATGCACACGCCGCCGACCTCGGGCAGCTTGCGGCTCATGTGCTCGAGCACCTCGGTGAACGGCGTCATGGGGTAGCCGGCGAAGAAGCGGCAGCCGGCGACGACCATCGCCTCGGCGATCGCCTCGCACCCCTCCAGCAGGCGATGGGTGGGGGCGGGGGCGTTCACGGGCCGACCTCCAGCTCGATCGGAGTTGCGTACTTGTAGACCTGGAAGACGAAGTCAGGGCAGATCTGCGAGCAGGCCCGGCAGCCGGTGCAGCCCGGGAGCAGCTGCGGGTAGGCGTAGCCGCGGCCGTTGACCACCCCGCCCTCGGTCATCACCAGCACGCGGGGTGGGCAGGCGTCGATGCAGAGGTCGCAGCCCTTGCACAGCTCGGTGTCGATCACGACCGTGCCCCGGACGAGCACCTTGTCGCCTGCACCCGCACCCGCGCTCACGTCACCGTCTCCGGGGCGGGCCAGGCCTCGGCGACCGGGGCGGCGACCAGCTCGTAGCCGGCCCGCACGGCGCGCTCGTTGAGCTCGCGGTGCTGCCGGCGGTACTCGGGGAGGGCCTCGCCGATGCCGGTGACCAGGCCCTCGAGGTGGACCAGCCGGGTGGCCGCGGCGTAGGCGCCGATCATGACCATCGACGCCGCCATCACCGATCCGACGGTGCCGGCCAGCTCGGTGGCGGGCACCTCGACCAGGTGCAGGCCGGACCAGTCGACGGGCTTGTCGAACACGGTGGAGTTGAGCAGCACGACGCTGCCGGGGCGGAGGCGCCGCTGGGTGGGCTCCCAGTAGTCGTGGTGCATGACGATGGCCGACCAGGTGGCGGCGATCGTCGGGGGCGACTCGACCGGCCCGTCGCCGACGACGATGGTGGCGCCGGTGTCGCCGCCGCGCATCATGCCGCCGTAGCTGCCGAACAGCTGGACGTGCCGGCCCTCGGCCAGCGCCGCCAAGGTGACGACGCGGGCGGCGAGCTGGACGCCCTGACCGCCGATCCCCGTCATCATCAGCTGGCGCTCCACGGCGGCCCTCCCTCGCCTGCGTCGTCCGAAACCGCAATTGTAATGTTCAGAACGTTGTTTCCCCTCATCGACGTGTCGGCGGCGGCGATCAGGGCGGCGAGCCGGCGGCGCTGCACCTGGCCGGTCGACGGGGTGCGGGGCAGGGCGTCGGCCGCCACCACCCGGCGGGGTCGCTTGAAGCGAGCCAGCCGGTCGTGGCTCCATCCCGCCAGCTCGTCGACCGTCGGCGCCTCGTGACCCGCGGCAGGCACGACCACCGCGCACACCAGCTGCCCCCAGCTCGGGTCGGGCAGGCCCACCACCGCCACCTCGCCCACGGCCGGGTGCTCGACGACCACCGCCTCGACCTCGCCCGGCACCACGGCCTCGCCGCCGGTGCGGATCAGGTCGCCGGTGCGGCCCACGATGGTGACGAAGCCCTCGTCGTCCAGCTCGGCCAGGTCGCCGCTGCGGTACCAGCCGTCGCCGGTGAAGGCCTCGGCGTTGGCGGCCGGGTCGTCGTGGTAGCCGTCGAACACCTGCGGGCCCCGCACCTGCAGCTCCCCCTCTGCCGAGAGACGGATCTCGGTGAACGGGGCCACGGCGCCGGCGCTGCCGGGCTTCCGCTCGAGGTCGGCGTCGGCCAGCATCGTGGCGGCGCCGGTCTCGGTGGAGCCGTAGAACACCCGGATCTGGGCCTGCGGCAGGAGCTTCCGCAGCGCCGCCAGCAGGTCGGGCGGCGTGGCCGACGTACCGGTGTCGGCGAAGCGGAGGCTGCCCAGGTCGTGGTCGACCCCGGGATCCAGGGACGCCATGTGGGCGACGATCCGGCGCCACACGCCCGGGATGGCGTTGATGCGCTCGGCCCGGTGCTCGGTGACCGCGGCGCAGATGTCGGCGGCGTCGCCGGTGGTGAAGACGATCGTCCCCCGGGCGTGCCACTGCTGCAGGGCCTGGGTCCAGACGGCCATGTGGAACATCGGGTAGGGGCAGACGAACGGGCCGCGGGGCTCGACCAGGGCGCCCGGGTGCGAGCGCAGCCAGCTCACCCGGTGCGACAGCACGACGCCCTTCGACCGCCCGGTGCTCCCGCTGGTGAAGAACACGGCGTGGGTGTCGTCCTCGCTCAGCTCCGGCGCCACGAACGCAGCGCTGTCGGCGTCGTCCGGTGCCAGGTCGCTCCCCACCGCGGCGAAGGGGGCGTCGAGGCGGGCGGCGAGAGCCGGGGCGTCGGCCGCCCGTGGGCCGTCGACCAGGAGCAGCGCGGGGCGGAGCGGGGCCGCCAGCGGCTCGGCCTCGTCGACGGTGAACAGGCCGCTGACCGGGGCGTAGACGGCGCCCAGCTCGGCCAGGGCCACGAACACCGGCAGCTGGTCGAGCGTGGTGCCGGCCCAGACGACCACTCGGTCGCCCCGGCGCACGCCCCGCCGGGCCAGGGCCACCGCCACCGCCCGGCCCCGCCGGTGCAGCTCGCCGAACGTGAGCCCGGCGCCGTCGTGGACCGCGGCCACGCGGTCGGGCACCGCCGCCGCGGCGTTGCGGAACAGGTCGCGCACCAGGAGGTCAGCCACCGGCCACCGCCGTTGACTCTCCCGCCCAGAACACTGTGTACTGATCCGGGAACGCAGTTCGGAAGGAGGACCCGTGCACGGCATCACCTACGCGGTCGAGGGGCCGACGGCGCTGGTCACCATCGACCGGCCCGAGGTGCTCAACGCCCTCACCCCCGACGGCTACCGCGAGCTGCGGGCGGCGCTCGACCGCTTCGACGCCGACGACGAGCGGCGCGTCGCCATCCTCACCGGTGCCGGCGGCCGGGCGTTCTGCGTGGGATCCGACCTGCGGGTCTCGGCCGCCAAGGGCGACGACGAGCCCGTGATCGTCACCGAGGACGAGCCGCCGCCTCTGCTCCGCAAGCCCGTGATCGCCGCGATCGACGGCTACTGCCTGGGCGGCGGCCTGGAGTGGGCGCTGCAGGCCGACATCCGCATCGCCACGCCCCGGTCGACCTTCGGGCTGCCCGAACCCCGCACCGGGTCGCTCGCCGGGTTCGGCCTGCACATGCTGGCCCGGCTGGTGCCGCCCGGTGAGGCGCTCTACCTGCAGCTCACCGGCAGCCGCATCGACGCGGCGCGGGCCCTGCGCAGCGGCCTCGTGCAGGAGCTGGTGGCGCCCGACGGGCTGCTCGACCGGGCCCGCGAGCTGGCCGACGAGATCGGGCGCTGCTCCCCCGCCGCCGTCGCCGCCATCAAGGCCACGGTGCACCGCCAGGTTCGCCGCGACCTGGACGACTCCTACGCCGCGCTGCGCCCGGTGGCCGCCACCGTCGCCGCCGGCCCCGACGCCCGCGAGGGCCCGCGGGCGTTCGTCGAGAAGCGCCCGCCCCGCTGGACCGGTCGCTGAACCGCCGACCGGACGGCCGGGGCGCGACGACCACCACGAAACTTCGACACCAGCGGCGCCATAGCGACCATTCCTGTCGAAGTTTCGGTGGGGGGCGGGGTCAGAGGGCTGTGTAGCGTCCACCGCTCACCACCAGGGTCTGGCCCGTCACGTAGCGGGCGTCGTCGCTGCACAGGAACACGGCGGCGGGGGCGACGTCGAGCTCGGCGTCGCCCAGGCGGCCGAGGGCGATGCGCCCGGTGAGCGCCGGCTCCAGGGCGGGCTCGGCGGCGAAGGCCGACTCCAGCGCCGGCGACAGCGCCAGCGGGGCCAGGGCGTTCACCCGGATGCCGTCGGGGCCCCACTCGTGGGCCAGGGCCTTGACGAAGCCGCGCTGGCCGCCCTTCGCCATGGCGTAGAAGGGCAGGCGGTCGCTGCCGGCGATGCCGGCGGGCGAGGTCATCAGCAGCACGGCGCCGCGGGTGGCGCGCAGGTGCCGGTGGGCGGCCCGGGCCAGCTCGGCGGCGGCGTCGAGGGCGATCGTGCGCTGCTCGTCCCACAGCCCGAGGTCGGCCGTCTCCAGCTCGACGGGTTGGCTGGACGAGTTGCTGGCGGCGCTGTGGACGACGGCGTCGAGCCGCCCGAACCGCTCGACGGTCGCGGCAACGGCCGCCGCGGCCGCCCCGGCGCTGGTGAGGTCGCAGCCCGCCACCAGCGCCGGAGTCGGACCGCGGCGGTCGATCTCGGCGGCGACGTCGGCGGCCGCCTCGGGCCGGCGGACGGCCAGCGCCACGGAGGCCCGGGCATCCGCAGCCGCGAGCGCGACGCCCCGACCGATGCCGGACCCGGCTCCGGTCACGAGCACCACCCTCCCGGCCAGCCGCCCGGTCACGGGAGCATCAGCTCCCCGCCGTCGGTTCCCAGGGTGGCGCCGGTGAGGTGGGGGGCGTCGGGGGCGGCGAGCGTCGTGACGAGCGCGGCGATCTCGTCGGCGGCGTCGACGTCGGGGAAGGCCGTGGCGTTCACCTCGGCGGTCTGCGTCGCCGGGCCCGGCAGGCAGGCGGCGAGCGGCGGGGCGAAGGCGTTCACGGTGATGCGGTGACGACCCCAGCGTCGGGCCGCCGACTTGGCCAGCAGGCGCACGGACTCGGCCGCCGACGCCAGGGCGACGTGGCCGGTGGCCCCGGTCAGCCCCACCGACGGGCACACGAACCCGACCGTGCCGCCCCGCCCCTCGCCGGTCAGCACGGTGTAGGCGGCGTTGGCGGTCCACAGCGCCGAGGCGACCGGCCGGGCGCAGCGCTCGCGCCAGTCTTCGGCCGTGGTCTCCACCAGGGGCCGGGGCGCGCACAGGGCCTCGTCGACCTCGGCGTGGACGACCGCCGCGACCCGACGGCCGGCGGCACCCTCCACGATGGCCGTCACCAGCGGGCCCGGCCCCGCCTCGACCCCGGACACCGCGACGACCGCGGCGCCACGGGCCGCCAGGCACCCGGCGACCCGGCCGCCGAGGTGCGTCTGGGCGCCGACCACCACGATCACCGGCTGCGACGGGCTCACCGGACGCCCACCCCGGTCAGGTCGACGAGGTTGGCCAGCGGTTCGTCCCGGAGGTACCGGCGGATGTTGGCGGCGACCAGGTCGAACAGGCGGTCGTTGTAGCCCTCGGTCGACGTCGACGTGTGGGGTGACAGGACGACGCCCGCCGCGTCCCACAGCGGGTCGTCGGGCGGCAGCGGCTCGGGCTCCACCACGTCGAGCAGCGCCGCCGCCAGCTGCCCGCTCGCCAGGGCCTCGAGCAGCGCCGCCTGGTCCACCAGCGACCCGCGGGCGACGTTGCACAGCACCGCGCCCGGCTTCATCCGGGCGAACCGGGCGGCGTCGAACAGGCCCCGGGTCTCGGCCGTCTCGGGCGCCGACAGCACCACGATGTCGGCGGTCGGCAGCACGTCGTCGAGCCCGTCGGGCCCGCACAGCTCGTCGACCAGCGGCGACGTCATCCCCGGCTCGTACGACCGCCGGACGCCGACCGTCCGCACCCCGAAGGCCCGGGCCCGCACCGCCACCTCCCGGCCGATCGCCCCGAGGCCCACGATCACCATCGTCCGGCCGCCCAGGTTCCCCCCGGGCGTGTACGCCCAGCGGTGCTCCCGCTGCAGCGCCGCCAGCTCCCGGAAGCGCTTGTAGTGCTCCAGCAGCCGCCCGATCACGAACTCGGCGATCGGTGGCGCGCCCACCCCCGCCGCCATCGAGAGCACCACCCCCCGCTCGGCCAGCTGCTCCTCCCGGTACTGGCCGACGCCGGCGCCGATCGTCTGGATCCACCGCAGCCGCGGCGTCAGCTCCGCCAGGCGCCAGGGGACGTCGAGGGCGACGATCACGTCGGCCCAGGCGTACGCGGCGACGTCCTCGTCGCTGAGCGGAGGCTCGCCGGACCCGTCGCCGCCGACGAACGTGCCGCCCCGCTTGCGCGTCCGCACGGCGTCGGGGTCGAGGTAGCCCGACCCGGCCCGCAGCTCCACGGCGCCGGCAAGGTCACCCAGCCGGTCGTGCAACGCCGGGAGGTCGGGCTCGGGCGGGTAGGTGACGTACACGTGCAGTGGGGTCATCGTCCGTTCCTCGAAGCAGTGGCGACGGCGACGCTCACGTCGCTCGGATGGTGGCAGGCGACCCAGTGGTCCGGTTCTCGCTCGACCAGCTCGGGCACCTCGGCGGCGCAGCGCTCGTCGGCCCGGGGGCAGCGGGTGCGGAACCGGCACCCCGACGGCGGGTCGACCGGCGACGGCGGCTCGCCCCGCACGCCGAGCGAGCGGCCGGGGGCGTCCGGATCGGGGTCGGGGATGGAGGCGATGAGCACGTCGGTGTAGGGGTGCAGCGGGCGGCGGAACAGGTCCTCCGCCGGGGCGACCTCGCACACCTTGCCCAGGTACATCACCATCACACGGTCGCTGACGTTCTTGACCACGGCCAGGTCGTGCGCCACGAACAGCATGCTGAGGCCGTTGGCGGCCTTCACGTCCTCCAGCAGGTTGAGGATCTGAGCCTGGACCGACACGTCGAGCGCGGAGACCGGCTCGTCGCACACCAGCACCGCCGGGCCGGCGACCAGGGCGCGGGCGATGCAGAGGCGCTGGCACTGGCCGCCCGACAGCTCGGACGGGTGGCGGTCCCACACCTGGTCGGGGTCGAGGCCCACGGCCTCGAACGTGACGCGCACCCGGTCGCGGTCGGTGGGACGCACCCGGCCCGCGGCGATGGCGATCGGCTCGCTGACCAGCTCGTGGGCGCGTCGCCGGGGGTTCAGCGACGACAGCGGGTCCTGGAAGATCATCTGCAGCCGGGAGCGGACGGCCCGGAGGCTCCGGCGGTCGAGCTGCGTCAGCTCGACGCCCTCCAGACGGACGCTGCCGGCGGTCGGGCGGGGCAGCTGCAGCAGCGCCCGGCCCAGCGACGACTTGCCGCAGCCGGACTCGCCGACGATGCCCAGCGTCTCGCCGGCCGTCAGGTCGAGGCTCACGCCCGACACGGCCTGCACCACCGGCCCGCGCCGGCCGTCGCCGTGCTCCACCACGATCCCCTCCGCCACCAGCAGGGGCTCGGCGTCGCGCAGGGGCGCGGTCACGCCGGTACCCCGTCGGCGTCGAGCACCGGGTGGTGGCACGCCACCAGGTGGGGCGCCTCCGCCGGACCGACGTCGACCAGCGGCGGGGCGGCCGCACACGAGTCGGTGGCGTGGGCGCAGCGGGGGGCGAAGGCGCAGGCCTCGCCCACCGAGGTGAGGTCCGGCGGCCGCCCGGCGATCGCCTGCAGGCGGGTGTGGGGCGCCGACTCCAGCCGGGGGGCGGAGCGCAGCAGCGCCCGGGTGTACGGGTGCCGGCTGCGCCGGTGCAGGGTCCGCACGTCCGACGCCTCGGCCACCCGCCCGCCGTACATGACCACTACCCGCTCGCAGTGCCGGTTGACCAGCGCCAGGTCGTGGGTGATGAACAGCGTGGCCATCCCGGTGTCGGACGTGACGGCGTCGAGCAGCTCGAGGATCTGCTGCTGCACGGTCACGTCGAGCGCGGTGGTCGGCTCGTCGGCGATCAGCAGCTGGGGCCGGCACGCCAGCGCCAGGGCGATGCACACCCGCTGGCACTGCCCGCCGGACAGCTCGTGCGGGTAGCGGTCGAGCACCCGGCGGGGGTCGGGGATGCCGACCTCGCCCAGCAGCTCGGCGGCCCGCGCCACGGCATCCTTCCGCCCCAGGCTCAGGTGCAGCCGCAGGTGCTCGACCAGGTGCCGCCTGATGCTCTTCACCGGGTTCAGCGACGTGGTCGGGTCCTGGAAGACCATGGCGATCCGGGTGCCCCAGTACCGCCGGCGCTCCTCCGGCGGCAGCGCCCGCAGGTCGACCCCGTCGAAGCCCACCTGCCCCGACACCGAGGCGTTCGGCTCGGCGTCGATGAGGCCCATCAGCGTCCTGACCAGCACCGACTTGCCCGACCCCGACTCGCCCACGATCCCGAGGGTCTCCCCCGCCGCCAGCGACAGCGACACCCCGTCGACCGCCCGCACCAGGCCCCGGGGCGTGTGGAACGTGGTCCGCAGGTCGGTGACCTCCAGCAGGCTGCTCATCGCTCCCCCAGCCCGCCGTGACGCAGGCGCTCGGCCACCCGGTTCAGCGCCAGCACAGTGAGGATCAGCACGCACCCGGGGACCAGCACCAGGTGCGGGTTGTCGACCGACGCCCCCGCCCGGCCCTCGGCGATCATGTTCCCCCACGACGGCCGGGGCGGCGGGATGCCCAGCCCCAGGAAGCTCAGGGCCGCCTCGGTCACGATCATCAGCGGCACCAGCACCAGCCCGTACGACACCGACGGCAGCACCACGTTGGGCAGCAGCTCCCGGAAGACGATCCGCCGCGGCGACGCCCCCAGCGACTCGGCCGACAGCACGAACTCCCGCTGCACCACGGCCAGCGTGTTGCCCCGCGCCAGCCGGATGTTGATGGGCACCAGCAGGAACCCGAACGCCAGCACGAACGTGAGCGACGTCCGGGGCGCCACCGACGCCACCGCCAGCAGGAGGATCAGCGGCGGGAAGGCCAGCACGGTGTCGGCCACCACCCGCACCGCGCTGTCGACCGGTCCCCGCAGGTAGCCGGTGACCAGCCCGATCGTGCCGCCGACGACGATCCCGATCGCCACGCCCCCGAGCGACACCACCAGCGAGACGCGGGCGCCCTCCAGCACCCGGGCGAGCAGGTCGAGCCCGTAGGCGTTGGTGCCCAGCGGGAACGTCCGGCCCAGGTCGGGCCGCAGGAGCGGGACGACGTCGAGCGTGCGGGACGCGTTCGACTCCTCGCCCAGCGGCAGCAGCGGCGCCACCAGCGCGCCCACCCCGATGAGCCCCAGCCAGGTGACCGCCGCCCAGTACGCCGCCGGCCACTCCGGCCCCTTCGCCCACGCCGCGAGCGCCCGGTAGGCGCGGTACAGGACACCGGCGCCGGCCAGCGTCAGCACCACCCGCAGCCACATCGCCCCGCCCGAGGACAGGCCCGCCGTCCCGGCGACCACGGCCACCAGCCCCGCCGCGGCCGGCACCGCGCCCCGCACCCACGACGGGACCTCCGCGAGCGGGGTCGCGACCGTCATGCCCGCGCCCTTCGCACCCGCGGGTCGAGCCACGCGTAGGCCGTGTCGACCACCGCGTTCGACAGCACGTAGAGCACCGCGATCACCAGCACCCCGCCCTGCACCAGCGGCACGTCGCCGCTGAGTGCCGCCCGGGCGATCATCGTCCCCAGGCCCGGCAGCGTGAACAGCGCCTCCACCACCACGGCCGCCCCCACGAGCTGGCCCATCTGCACACCGACCAGCGTGATGATCGAGAAGGCCGACGGCCGCAGCGCGTCGCCCAGCAGCACCCGCCACGGCGAGCGGCCTCGGGCCCGGGCGGCGGCGATGAAGTCCTGCGACAGGGTGTCGAGCAGGTCGCTGCGGAGCACCCGGAAGAACCCGGGGAAGATCGTCATCGCCACGGCGACGGTGGGCAGCGCGGCGTGGCGCAGGTTCTCCACGATCCCCTCGTCGGACGTGATCCGCACCCACTCCAGCCGGGGGAACAGCTCCCACGTCTGCACGAACAGCAGCACCAGCACCAGGGCCGCGAGGAACGGCGGGGTGGAGATCGACGCGTAGCTCGCCGCCGTCGCCGCCCGGTCGACCCGCCCGGCCGGGTGTGCCGCCGACCACAGCGCCAGCGGCACGGCCACCAGCAGGGCCAGGGCCAGCGCCATGGCCGCCAGCTGCAGGCTCACCGGCAGCCCGGCCAGCACCCGGTCGACGACCTCCGGCCGGCCGGGCCCGAGCGAGGTGCCCAGGTCGCCGTGCACGGCATCGCCCAGCCAGTTGGCGTAGCCCTCGAGGACCGGCCGGTCGAGCCCGAGCTCGTGGCGGAGCTCGTCGTACTGCTCCTGCGGCCGGTCCTTGCCGAGGATGGCGACGGTGGGGTCACCCGGGGTCAGCGACGTGAGCATGAAGGTGGCGAAGCTCGACAGCAACAGGACCGCGAGCAGCTCCACCAGCCGCCGGACCACCGGGTGACGCCCCACCGCCGGGGGTTACTCCGCCAACCAGGCGTCGGAGAGGATCACCATCGTCGCCGAGGTGGGCACGATGCCGTGGACGTCGTCGGTCCAGGCGACGAGCTCGCGGACCGCGGCGAGCGGCAGCGCCGGCATCGACTCCGTCCAGATCTCCTGGATGGCGTCGATGGCCGCCTTCTCGGCGTCGGCGTCGGTGGCGACCTCCAGGCCGTCGAGCTCCGCCTGCACGGCATCCCGGTCGCCGTAGTTCTCGGCGTAGCCGGAGGGGCCGTTGAAGAAGACGTCGAGCTCCTGCAGCGGCGCCGCGTCGACGGTGTTGTTGCCCCAGCACGCCAGGTCGTAGGCGTGGTCGGTCTGCACCAGCGGGACGACGTCGCCGATCGACGCCTTCTCGTCGATGGTCACGTCGAAGCCCACGGCCTCGAGCTGGGCCTCCAGCGTGATCGAGGCGACCTGCCGGTCGGCAGCGGCGTCGCAGAGGATGCTGATGGCGCCGTCGTAGCCGTCGGCCTTGGCCGCGTCCAGCAGCTCGGTGGCCTCGGCGGTGCTCGCGGCCCCGTCGACCGCCAGCGACGACGTGTCCCAGATCGACGACGAGGGGAACATCGCCTTGCTCCAGATGCCCAGGCCGTCGTTCACCCGCTCGTTGAGGTCGTCGGTGTCGACGGCCAGAGCGACCGCCTCGCGCACCCGGGGGTCGGCGGTCGGTCGTCCGTCCCGGGAGTTCATCAGCAGCAGCTCGCCGAAGTTCTGCACCTCGACGTAGCCGCCGTAGCCCTCGTCGAGGGCGTCGCCGATCACGCCGGCGTTGCGGATGAAGCCGGCGTCGAAGTCGCCCGACGTCATGCCGGCCAGCCGGTCGGCGTCGCCGCTGAGCACGGGCACGAAGCGCACCTCGTCGAGCGGCGGCCTGCCGCCCCAGTAGTCGTCGCGGGCCGTCAGCACCAGCTCCTCGCCGTCACTGAACCGCTCCAGCGTGAAGGGCCCGGCGCCGACGGGGTTGGTGGCGAAGTCGTCGCCCGCGGCCTCGGCGGCCGTCGGGGACACCACCAGCCCGAGCGAGTTGGTGAGCACGAACGGGAACCGCACCCACGGCTCGCGGGTGGTGAAGACCACCGTGAGGTCGTCGGGCGTCTCCATCGACTCGATGCGGGCGATCAGGCCCACCGCGGCGGGCGACTGGCGCTCGTTGGCCCGGTTGATGCTGTAGACGACGGCTTCCGAATCGAGCGGCGTGCCGTCGCTGAAGGTCACGTCGGGCCGCAGCTTCAGGGTCCACTCGGTGCTGTCGTCGTTGCTCTCCAGCGACTCGGCCAGCTGGGGCTCGAAGGTGTCGGTCTCGGCGTCCCAGCGCATGAGCACGTCGTACAGGGCGACCAGGGCGGTGCCGTTGGCGACGCCCGAGATGTTGCCGTCGGCCGGGTCGAGCGACGACGCCTGGAACCACACGGCCATGTCGAGCGTGCCGCCCTCCGTGGGCTCGCCGCCGTCGTCGGTGATGCCGACCAGCCCGCTCTTGCCGGGCAGGTCGACCGCGGCGGCGCTGCTGTCCCCGTCGTCGCCTCCGTTGCCGTCCCCGCCGGACGACGACGTGCCGTCGTCGCCGCAGGCGGCGGACAACGTGCACGCGACCAGCGCGACGCCGAGAAGGCGGCGCGCCGGACTACGACCGTGTCGCATGATGGATCCCTCCGAGTTGGTTCAGGCCGGGGCTGTCGTGGCCGCCGCGGGCGTCGAGGGGCGTCGACCGTCGAGGAGCCGGCCCGAGCGGGCTGCCGCCGGCGCGTCGTCCTCGATCGTGACCTGGCCGTTCACCACGACGTACCGGTAGCCGCGGGCGCGTTGCACCCGCCGCCACTCGCCTCCCGGGTAGTCGTGCACGACCTCGTCCGGCAGGATCTCCAGCCGGTCGTAGTCGTAGACGACCAGGTCCGCGGCCATTCCCTCGGCGATCACGCCACGGCCTGTGAACCCGGCACACATTGCTGGATAGGCGCTGAGGCGCCAGTGGGCGTCCTCGAGGGACACCCAGGCGTAGTCGCGGACGAAGTCCACGAGGAACTCGGTCGTGAACCGGCCGAGCGTCGAGTACTTGGTGTGGGCGCCGCCGTCGGAGATGCCGGGCAGCACGGTCGGCTCGTCGATCAGCTCCTTGAGGAGCGACCGGTTGGTGTTGAGCCCCTCGACGTAGAACTCGGTGCGCAGCCCGTCCTGCACGACGATGTCGCAGAAGGTGTCGACCAGGTCCTTGCCGACCGCGGCGGCGACGTCCTTCAGCTTCAGCTCGTCGAAGCGGGCGGTCGCCTCCGACTTGCCCCGGTACACCACCCACTCGGGCATCGGGGGCAAGGCCTCCGACTCGGGGATGAGCTCCTTCATCTTGCGGCGCACGTCGGGGTCGGAGAGCTTGCGGAGCTTCTCCTCCAGCGGGCCCGACGTGGCGTCCTGCCAGGCCGGCACCCGGTCCCAGGTGCCGGAGCCGAACTCGTCGGCCACCGAGAACACCAGGCCGGCGGCGCTGATCAGGCCCTGGCCGACGATGCGGAGGCCGCGGTCGTGGCAGCTGCGCAGCCAGACGAGCGCCTCGCGGTGCCGGTTGGGCTCGCGGTCGGTGGTGAGCACCGAGTTCCAGAGGATCGGGCGCCCGCTGACCTCGGCCAGCTGCTCCAGGATGTGGGCGTCGGAGATCTTGGCGCTGTACTCGACGAAGCCGGCGTTGCGGCGGGCGAGCACCTCACCGAAGGCCATCAGCGTCTCGACGTGCATCACGTCGGTGGGCATGGGCGTGCCGTCGTAGTCGCGCTGGCCGCCCTGCAGGCCCTTGCGCTGCAACGAGAAGCCGCAGGCGCCGGCCTCCATGGCCTCGTCGACCATCCGCACCATCTCGGCGGTCTCGGCCTCGGTGGGCTTGTCGCCGGCCTTGGCCCGCTCCAGGCCCAGCGTCCACACCAGCAGCGGGTTGAGCGGCACGAAGGCGGCCACGTTCACGGCCTTGGGGGTGCGGCGCAGGCTGTCGAGGTACTCGGGGAAGCTCACCCAGTCCCAGGGCAGGCCCTCGGCCATCGCCGCCAGGGGCACGGCCTCGGTGCGGACCATCGACATCATCGCCCGCTCCCGGCCCTCGGGGGCGACGGGGGCGAAGCCGAAGCCGCAGTTCCCGACGGCCACCGACGTGACGCCGTGCCAGCCGGAGATCGAGCAGTGCGGGTCCCAGAAGACCTGTGAGTCGTAGTGGGTGTGGAGGTCGACGAAGCCGGGGGCGACGTGGGCGCCGCGGGCGTCGAGCACCTCGGCGGCATCGCCCGTGGACAGACGGCCGATCTCGGCGATGCGGCCGTCGACGATGCCGATGTCGGCCCGGTACCGCGGGGTGCGGGCGCCGTCGAAGATCAGCCCGTCCTTCACCACAACGTCGAACCGCCGCACCTGCGTCCCCCCTGTCGCACTCGCTTCGTTCCCGCAGAACGCTGTTTCGGCAACCTAAACCATTGGTTCGGCCCGTGCAAGCGTTGTAGCGATGCCCGCTCGGAGGGTGCCTCCCGGGCGGGGTCGGGTCAGCCGGGGTCGGCGCCGATGCCCCGCAGCGCGAAGGTGGCCACCCGCTGGATCTCGGCCTTCGAGGGCGTCGTCAGCTCCCGCAGGTGCCGGTCCATCAGGCCGTGGGTGGTCAGGTACACCAGCGTGGCGTCGTAGGCCGGGTTCGCCGACGTGGCCTGGCCGGCCTCCACCGCCCGCTCGATCGCCCCCCGCAGCAGGCTCTCGAGCAGCTCGACCGACTCGCGGTGCTCACCCGGGTACTGCTCCTGCAGGTGCCCCAGGCTGCGGGCGAACGGCCGGGTACGGGCGGCGGCCTTCGGATCGCGCGCCTGGTTCAGCGTGCCCTCCACCCAGGCCCGCACCTCCTCCAGCGGGTCCTTCGCCTTGCTCATCTGGTGCTCGAGGTAGGCGGCGAGACGGCGCCTCCCGTCATCGAGGAGCACCAGCATCAGCTCGTCCTTCGACTGGAAGTGCCGGTAGAAGACCTGCGTCGACACGCCGGCCTCGGTGAGGATCTCGCGGATCTTCGGGTTGACGCTGCCGGCCCGCTCGATCACCCGGTAGGTGGCCTCGACCAGCTTGTCGACCTCCTGCTGGGCGGCGGCGTAGCGCCCCGCCACCGTCCGGTCGATCGTCCGCTCCACCAGCGCCCGACTCGCCCGAGGAGCCCGCTCGCCCTCGCTCGGGAGCTCGCTGAAGCTCGGCTTCGGCGTCGCTCGGCTCCGACCCTGCTTCACCATGATCGCTCCCCTGTGTCGTCCGCGCGGTTCGGCGCAGTGTAGGAGATCAGCGCTTTCTGCCAACGGAACGCCGTATCCCAGGCGACGACGATCTGATCTAGCCTGCCGGCCCATGCCGCGGGCACCGGTGCACTTCGGGGTGACGCTCCCCCAGATCAAGCGGACGTGGGCCGAGGCGCACGACGCCGCGGTCGAGCTCGAGGCGCTCGGCTTCGACTCGCTGTGGGTGTGCGACCACCTGCAGGGCGTCCCGGCCCCGCAGCTCGACATCCTCGAGGCGTGGACGCTGCTGGGCGCGGTGGCCGCCGTCACCTCCCGGGTGGAGCTGGGCACGCTGGTCACCCCGCCCGGGTTCCGACCCGCCGCCGTGCTGGCCAAGCAGGCCGCCACCGTCGACGCCGTCGCCGGCGGGCGGGTGGTCGTCGGGCTGGGCTCGGGGTGGGCGGAGCGGGAGTTCGCCGCCTACGGGCTGCCGTTCCCGTCGGTGCCCGAGCGCATGGAGGCACTGGCCGAGACCGCGGTGCTGCTGCGGCGTCTGTGGACCGAGGAGCGGGTGACGTTCTCCGGCCGCTGGGTGCAGGCCGACGACGCCTGGTGCCAGCCGAAGCCGCCGCGGCGGCTACCGCTGCTGGTGGGCGGCTCCGGCGAGCGGCTCCTGCTGCGGGTGGCGGCCGAGCACGCCGACATCTGGAACAACACCTCCACCACCCAGGGCGAGCTGGGGCACAAGATCGAGGTGCTGCGACGGCACTGCGCCGCGGTGGGCCGCGACCCCGACGAGATCACCGTGTCGCAGCAGTGCAACGTCGTGCTGGCCGCCGACGAGGACACCGCCCGGGAGGCGCTGGCCAAGGCGGCCCGGCTCTACGGGCCCGAGGTCGGCGCCGGGCTGGAGCGCCACGGCATCTGGGGCACGCCGGACCAGGTGATCGCCGCCATCGAGCGCCACATCGCCCTGGGCTGCCGCCACTTCGTGATGGAGCTCTTCGGCCGCGACACCCGCATCCCCGCCCGCCTCTTCGCCACCGAGGTCCTCCCCGCCTTCCGCTGACACAAGCAAGCGCTAGGCTGAGTGGGTGACGGCGGGGGTCGACGAGTCGGAGGACGAGAGGGCCGACGAGGTCCACCGGCGGCGGTGGGCGACGCTGGTGGTGCTGTGCCTGGCGATGCTGCTGATCATCGTCAACAGCTCCAGCCTCAACGTCGCCCTGCCCACGCTGGCGCGGGAGCTGGACGCCAGCAGCGCCCAGCTGCAGTGGATCGTGGCCGCCTACTCGCTGGTGTTCGCCGGGCTGCTGTTCTCCTGCGGCACCCTCGGCGACCGCTACGGCCGCAAGGGCACCTTCCAGCTGGGCCTCGTCCTGTTCGCGCTGGCCGCCGGCGTGGCGAGCCTGTCGTCCGAGGCCTGGCACGTCATCGCCTGCCGGGGCGCGATGGGCCTGGCCGCGGCGCTGATCATGCCCTCGACGCTGTCGATCCTCGTGGGCGTGTTCCCGACCCACGAGCGCCCGAAGGCCATCGCCGCCTGGGCCGGCGTCACCGGGGTGGCCGGCACGATCGGCCCGCTGGGCTCCGGCTTCCTGCTGGAGGACCACTCGTTCCCGGCGGTGTTCCTGATGAACCTGCCGATCGGCGCGCTGGCGCTCCTGGGGTCGGTGTGGCTGGTCCCCCGCTCGCGCGACCCGCACGGCACCGCGCTCGACCCGGTCGGGGCGGGCCTGTCGATCGTCGCCCTCACCGGCTTCGTCTACGGGCTGGTGATCGGCCCCGACGCCGGGTGGACCGCGCCGACCACGCTCGCGATCTTCGCCGCGGCGCTGACCGCGGGCGTCCTGTTCGTGCGGTGGGAGCTGCGCCACCCGGCGCCCATGCTCGACGTGCGCCTGTTCCGGAACCCGGCGTTCAGCACCGGCACCGCCGGGATGACCACGGCGTTCCTGGCGCTGTTCGGGTCGACGTTCCTGCTCGCCCAGCACTTCCAGCTGGTGGCCGGGTACAGCCCGCTGTCGACGGCGCTGCGGTTCCTGCCCTCGGGAGCGACGCTGGTCGTCGTCTCCGCGTTCACCCCCCGCCTGGTGCGGCGCTGGGGCGCCCACCGCACGGCCGGCGCGGGGATGGGCCTGGTGGCGCTGGCGATGGCGCTGCTCCTGCCGCTGCGCTCCGACTCGCCGTTCGCCCTGCTGCTGGCGAGCATGGTGGTGTTGCTGACCGGCCTGGCGCTGGTGATCTCACCGCTGACCGCCGCGGTGATGTCGACGGTGCCCGCCGACCGGCCGGGCGCGGCGTCGGCCACCAACAACAGCACCCGCGAGCTGGGCGGCGCCGTGGGCGTGGCGCTGCTGGGCAGCTGGTCGAGCGCCTACTACGGCCACGCGATCCAGGGCGCGATCGCGGGCCTGCCGCCCGACCAGCAGGCGACCGCGGCCAGCTCGCTGGGCAACGCCCTCGACGTCGCCGCCCGGCTGCCGGCGGGCGCGGCCCACACCCTGACCCTCGACGCCCAGCAGGCGTTCGTCGAGAGCCTGCGGCTGGCCGCGGCGCTGCCGCTGGTGCTCGCGGTCGTGGTGGGCGTGCTGGTGTGGAGGCACCTCCCCCGATGACCCACTTCACCCGTGACGAGCTGGACCGGCTGGCCCGGACGCCCGAGCAGGAGATGGCCGACGCCCTGGCCGACGGACCCGCGGCCGCCCGGGCGACCTACGACGCCGTGGAGCGCCGCTTCCGGGGCGGCCTGCGGGGCTTCGCCCGCTGGGAGGCCGGCAGCCTGGCGGCGCTCGCCGCGGCGGCCGCCGTGGACCCGGGCGCCGTCGACCGCCTGCAGGCGCTGGCCACCACCGAGGCCTGGCGGATCGCCGCCCACAACGGGGTGACCGCCGGCGACGAGGCCGTCGTGACCGCCCGCCACGGCGAGGCCGTCGAGGCCAGCGCCTCCGACACCACCGACGCCGCCGCGGCGCTGGCCCTCTACCGGCGGATCGAGGGCAGCTTCCTGCGCCTCCACGACGCCCACCGCGACACGGTGTCGGCGATCTGGTCGGCGCTGCACGAGGTGGCGGGCCGGGAGGGCCTCGAGGCCTGCCTCCGGCAGCTGGCCGACGAGACGCTGCTGGTGTGGATGGCCCGCGACCTGCCCCTGCCCTTCGAGGACCGGGTGCGGGAGTGGGCCACGGTGCTGACCGCCAACTTCGCGCGGGTGCGGATCGACGAGCACCCCGACCGGGTGACCTTCGTGCAGGACCCCTGCGGCACCTGCACCCGCCAGATCCTCGACGCCGGCGACCCGCTCCCCGCCATCGCCCCGTGGGCCCCCGTGCAGGTGGGCCACGACGACGTACCCCTCTACCGGGCGCACGTCGGGCTGATGCACTGGCTGATGCCGACCGAGCGGCTCGGGCACCCGTGGCCCGAGATCCGCTGCCCGACCGGCAGCGGCACGGGCCCCTGCCGGATCGACCTCCTGCGCACCCCCGCCTGAACGGCGGGAGTGCGCAGTCAGTCCGTCAGGCCGTCAGTCCACCCAGGCCTCGTTGAACAGCAGCATGGCGTTCACGGTGGGGTGCACGTTGTGCACGCTGTCCACCCACGCCAGCAGCTCGGGGTTGTGCGACCAGACGATGCCGGGCACGTCCGTGTTGATGAGCTCCTGCACCCTGCCGATGACCTCCTTGGTCGCCTCCGGGGTGTCGGCGGCGGCCAGCTCGGTGAGCAGGGCGTCCATCTCGTCGCTCTTGTACTGGGCGGTGTTCTGCACCGCGGTGCTGCCGAACTTCTTGCTGAGCTCGACGTAGGGCTCCGACTCGTCGAGGGCGTAGCCCGTGGGCGACATGTCGTAGTTCCGGTCGACGTTCACCGTCCGGAGCTGGTCGCCGACGGTGGCCGGCTGGGTGAGCTCCACCTCGAAGCCGACGTCCTCGAGCAGCGCCTGCAACGCCAGGCCGGCGTTGTTCCAGGGAGGCGTGGCGCTGGCCACGATCTCCACCTTGCCGTCCCAGCCCTCGCTCTTGGCCTCCTCGACCAGCTCGCGGGCCTTGTCGGGGTCGTACGGGACGCCCTCCACGTCGGCGAACCACCGCGAGCCCTCGCCGTACAGCGACGAGCTGGCGACACCCTTGCCGCCCCACGTGCGCTGGTTGAGCACCTCGGGGTCGGTGGCGGAGGCGATCGCCTGGCGCACCTTCAGCTCCGACGTGGGCCGGGCCGTGTCGCCGACGTTCAGGATCGACACGCCGCCGCTGTAGTTGACGCGCAGCCAGCCGGCCATGCCGTCGTCGATGGCCTTGGTCGACACCTGCGGCTCGCCGAGCAGCGCCACCTGGAAGGTGCCCGAGTTCAGGGCGTCGAGGTTGGCCTCGGCCCCGGCCAGGTACTTGAAGGTGAGCGTGTCGATGTTCGGCTTGCCGGCCCAGTAGTCGTCGCGGGCCTGCAGGACGATCTCCTCGCCCGGTGCGTACTTCTCGACGGTGTAGGGCCCGGCGCCGATGGGCGACTTGCCGTACTCCTCGCCGGCCGCGGCCGAGTCGGGGTGGGTGATCATCCCGGGGTGGAAGGCCAGCACGTACGGGAAGCCCGCCCACTCCTTGTTGAGCGTGAACTCGACGGTGAGCGGCCCCGTGACCTCGATCGAGTCGACGTTGTCGTTGATGAGGAAGGCGCTGCGGCCCTCGGCGGCCTGCCGGTCGAGGCTGGTCTTCACCACCTCGGCGTCGAGCGGAGTCCCGTCCGAGAACGTCACGTCGGGTCGCAGCTCGAGCGTCCACACGGTGTTGTCGTCGTTCGCGGTCAGCGACTCCGCCATCTGCGGCACGTACTCGTCGGCCACCGGGTCGTAGCGGATGAGCACGTCGAAGATGGCCGCCATCTCCGTGCCGCCGGCGTAGCCGGTCCCCGCCGACAACACGGGGTCGAGGCTCAGCGCCTCGGAGAACACCCCCATCGTGAGCGACCCGCCCGCGACGGGGTCGCCGCCGGCGTCGTCGCCCCCGTTGACGAAGCCGGAGCTGAGCGGCTCGGCACCGGAGGTGTCGCTCCCCCCGTTGCCCGATCCGCCGGATCCGGTATCGGTGTCGTCGTCCCCACAGGCGCCGGCGATGAGCGCCAGCGCTGTGATCACGGCGACGACCCGAGCTGTCGTTCGGAACCTTGTCGTCATTGCCCCTCCTGCAGTGCGTTGATCAAGCGGTTGCTTTGTTGTCTTGTGCGGCGTTCTTCCCGGCGAGGACTGGACATGTGTCAGCCGTCGAGCCGGGCGCCCGGCGCGTGGGTCGCGTAGCCGGGGACGTGGTTGATGGTGCCGCCGTCGACCACCAGCACCTGGCCGGTGATGTACGACGACTGGTCGGAGGCCAGGAACAGCACCGCGTCGGCGATGTCGTCGGGGCGGCCGGGCCGGGCGACGAGCCGGTCGGCGGCCGAGTCGGCCAGGTACTGCGGCGACAGGTCGCGCTCGGCGTTCTCGGTGAGCACCAGGCCGGGCGCCACGGCGTTGCAGCGCACGTCGCTGCGGCCGTAGGTGGTGGCCACGTACTCGGTGAGGGCGTTGAGCCCCGCCTTCGAGACGCCGTAGGCCACCTGGTTCCAGCGACCCCGCAGGGCGCCGATCGTGGAGATGTTGACGATCGCGCCCTTCGACGCGATCAGGTGCGGCAGGGCGTGGCGGCAGGCCACCATCGGCCCGAAGAGGTTCACGTCGAACGTGCGGTGCCACACCTCGAACGGCACGTCGACCACGTCGCTGTCGCGGCCCAGCGTCGCCGGGTCGAGCGCGGCGGCGTTGTTCACCAGGATGTCGAGCCGCCCGAACGCGTCGACGGCGGCGGTGACGAACCCGGCTGTGGCATCGGGGTCGGCGACGTCGGCCGCCACCGCCACCACCCGGTGCCCCTCGCCCGCCAGAGCGGCCTCGACCTCGGCCAGCGCGTCGCCGTCGATGTCGACCATCAGGACCGACGCGCCCTCCCGGCCCAGCCGGCGTGCGGTCGCCAGCCCGATGCCCCGGGCCGCGCCCGTGACGATGGCCGCTCTGCCGGCCACCGCGCCCCCCGCCGTGGGAGTGCTCACGTGATCGCCACCGCCTGGGCGGGCGAGCCGAGGCCACCGCGCACGTGCAGCGGCACTGACACCAGCAGGAAGGCGTGGTCGCCGCGCTCGGCGCACGCGTCGGCCAGCGGGTCGAGCACCCACAGCTCGCCCAGCGGCAGGCCCAGCAGCGGCAGCAACCGGGCGTGGAGCTGGAACGCGAGGGTCGGGTCGTCGGTCGGGAAGGCCTCGACGGTCAGGTTGTCGGCGGCCAGCGCGGCGAGGTGGAGGTCCCAGAGGTAGGCGGCCATCTCCTCGCGGTTGTCGAGCCCGGGGTTGGCCTGGTTGCGGGGCTCGATGAGGCGCTCGCGCTCGGCGTCGTCCTGGGCCATCAGGTGGCCGACCCAGCCGGTGCGCAGCAGCAGCACGTCGCCCGGCTCGACCACGGTGCCCTGAGCCTCCAGCGTCGACGCCAGGTCGGCGACGGTGATCACGTCGTGGCCGGTCGGGTCGAGCGGTCGGCCCTTCGCGGCGCGCCAGCGGGCCACGTCGGCCAGCACGGCGCGCCCCACGACGCCCCGCTCGGCCCAGCGGTCGACGCCCAGCCGGGCGCCCTCCTCGCCGTGGATGTCGGCGTCGGCGACGCCGTTGTAGTTGCCGTGCTCGGGGTGCCGGAAGTGGGCCAGCCCGTCCCACTGGGTGCTGCCCTGGAGCCACAGCGTCTCGAGGTAGTCGTCCCGGCCCACTGACCCGGTCGACAGGTCGTCGCCCAGGCCCGGCTGGAAGTCGTGCTTCTCGTGGCCCACGTAGAGGATCTGGTG
>DATHJB010000185.1 GCA_035316325.1 Acidimicrobiales bacterium | reverse complement strand
AGCGAGTCAGCCACTGTAGGAAACGGGAACGGTTCTCAAGAGGTGATGTGCCATGCCGGTGACTGGCCGGAAGCCGAAGCCTCAGGGTCACGCCCGGAACCGCAACAAGCCGACGTACGACTGGATCGAGGTCCCGAACGTCCCGTTCGAGGCCGGCCCGAAGCTTCCCCGCCGCAAGGGCGGTTGGCCGGCGTTCACGAAGCGGTGGTGGGAGACCGTGTCGGCGATGCCGCACTGTGCGCTGTGGGCTCCGGCGGACTGGCAGTTCGCTCTGGACACTGCGCTGATCGCTGCCGAGTTCCATGAGGGCGGCGTACGGGCGGCGACGGAGCTGCGGCAGCGGGAGAAGGTGCTGGGCACCACGATGGACGCCCGCCGTGACCTGCGTATCCGCTACGTCGAGGCACCGGGGGAGGTGGACGACGGCTCGGGGGTGACCCGCCTTGACGACTACCGCGATCTCTGACGCCGATCTTGAGCTGCCGCCTGGGTACCGGCTGGACCCGTGGTTCGGTACCGCAGCGTGGGTGACGTTGCCGTGGCCGGACGACCCGGCGGAGAAGCGGCGCCTGTTGGAGAACTCGCTGGGCCCGCAAGTGATCGACTGGGCGGAGTGGCGGACCGACGAGCCGGGCCTCACCCACTACCTGACCGGCGCTCAGTGGCGCTTCACCCCTGGTCAGAAGCGGTTCCTGATCCTCTGGTACGCCTTCGATCCGATGACGGGGCGGTGGCTGTTCCGGTCAGGTGTGCGGCGAGGAGCGAAGGGGACGGGCAAGGACCCGTTCGGTGCAGCGCTGTGCGACATCGAGCTGGTCGGCCCGGCGCATCTGGTGCACAGGGGCGGGCGTTGGGTCGGCGAGCGGCACCGGATGCCGCTGGTCCAGGTGGCCAGCAACTCCGAAGCCCAGTCGAAAGACGTCCTGCGCATCGCGAACGCCCTGCTGGGGGCCGAGGCACGGGACTACTACGGGATCGACTGCGGGGAGACCCGCACGATCTTGAAGGACACCGGCGGCCGGTCGGAGATTCTGACGGCTTCGGAGAAGACGGTCGAGGGTGACCCGGCGACGTTCATCCTGCTGAACGAGTCGCACCACATGACCGAGTCGTCGGGCGGTCACAAGGTCGCCGCGGTGGCCCGCCGCAACGTGGGCAAGTCGCCGGCCGAGCTCCAAGCCCGCCTGTGCGAGATGACGAACGCTCACCGCCAGGGCGACGACTCGACCGGCGAGCAGTCCTACGAGGCGTGGCAGTTGCAGGTCGCCGGCAAAGCGAAGCGGCACGACATCCTCTACGACAGCATCGAAGCCCCGCCGGACACCGACCTGTACGACGAGGAGTCCCTGCGGGTCGGCCTCGAGGCGGCGTACGCGGATGCCGATTGGGCCGATCTGGAGCGCCTGGCCGACGAGGTGCTCGACCCTCGCACCAGCGTCGCCGACAGCATCCGCTACTACCTCAACGGGCTCGCGACGGCCGAGGACGCGTGGGTTGACCCGAGACGGTTCGATGATTGCGCCCGGGCCGCCATGGTGGTGGCGGACCGTGAGCAGATCGCGATGTTCCTGGACTGCTCGAAGTCGTCGGACTCGACGGGCCTGGTGGCGTCAAGGATCAGCGACGGCCACGTGTTCGTGCTTGGTTTCTGGCAGAAGCCGCATGGGGAGCGGGGCAAGGGCTGGTTGGCGCCGAGGCACGAGGTGGACGCGACCGGCCGGGCGGCGTTCGACCGGTACCAGGTGGTGTGGTGCGGGATCGATCCGTCGCCGGCACGGGATGACGAGGACGAGCACCTGTACTGGCGGGGCATCTGCGACGGCTGGCATCGCGATTTCGGTAAGAAGCTCCCCATCTGGGCGACGCCGGGTGCGAAGGGGCATTCGGTGCTGTTCGACATGCGAATCAAGACCTTGGGGTCGACGGAACGGAACCGTCTGTTCACCGAGGCGGCGATGCAGTGCGCCCAGGAGATCGACGAGGACGGCACCCTCACCCACGACGGGAACCCGGCGCTGCGGATGCATGTGCACAACGCCCGGCGGCGCCCGAACCCGTGGGGGACGTCGTTGGGGAAGATCAGTCGGGGTTCCGGGAAGCTCGTGGACTTGGCGGTGTGCATGGTCGGGGCCCGGATGGGCCGCCGTCTGGCGCTGAACTCCGGGAAGTTGCCGCGCAAGAAGACCGGCCGGGCCGTGTTCTGAACGGGAGGAGGTGACGATGCCGCTGTCGCGCAAGGCAACCGAGGCTTTGGCCCGGGAACTGATGGAGATCCGCCAAGGCGAGAAGCCGCGACTCGACCTCATCCACGACTACCTGATCGATGACCCGGACAAGAAACGCCCGCTGGGCGGTCTCCCTTCGGGGACGCCGGATGAGGTCACCCGCCTGGCCCGGATCTCCCGGGTCAATGTGTTGAAGTACCTCGTCAACGCGCGGGTGCAGGCCATGTACGTGGACGGGTTCCAGACCCCGACGAGCGGGGACAACCTGGCCCAGTGGGATGTGTGGCAGCGGAACCGGTTCGATGCCCGTCAGATCGGTGTGCATCGGGCTGCGATGTCCTACGGCGCTGGCTACGTGGTCGTGCTGCCCGGTGATCCGGTGCCGGTGCTGCGTGGTGCGAGTCCCCGCCAGTTGACTGCCGCGTACGGCGCGGATGACGAGTGGCCGACCGCGGTGCTGTGGCAGCGCCGGGACGGCCGCTGGTGGCTACTCGACCGGGAAGCCATCTACGTCCTCGCCGGCGCCGAAGGCGACACCCTGACCCTGACCGGCGATGGGGAGCCGCACGGGGCGACCTACAACGGCGATCCGGTCTGCCCGGCGGTCCGTTACCGCGACACCGATGACCTCGATGACCCGGTGCGCGGGATCGTGCAGCCACACATCCCGCTCCAGGACCAGATCAACGTCACCTCGTTCGGACTGCAGGTCGCCCAGCACTACGGAGCGTTCCGGAAGCGGGCGATCATCGGATGGCTGGCCAAAGACGAAGAGGAGAAGCTCAAGGCTGGGGCGTCGAGCCTGTGGACGTTCGAGGACTCGCCCGGCGAGATCCAGATCTGGGAGAGCCAGCAGACCGACCTGCGGGGCTACATCGAGTCCCGGGAGGCCTCGGTCCGCCACATGGCGGTGGTGTCGCAGACAGCGGTGCATGAGCTGTCCGGTCAATTCGTCAACCTCTCCGCTGAGGCTCTGGAGGCTGCGAAGGCGAGCCACTACGCCGCCATCGAGGAGAACCGCACTGTGTGCGGCGAGTCCCACGAGCAGACCCTCAACCTGTCCGGCGAGTACATGGGCATCAAGCCGGACCCGGCTGCGTCGGTGATGTGGCGGGACACGCGAGTCCGGTCCCTGAACGACGCGGCGCAGGCGTTGGGCACGCTGGTGGAGAAGCTCGGGGTGCCGCCCCGCGCTTTGTGGCAGCGCATCCCCGGTGTCCCGCAGCATGAGACCGACCAGTGGGAGGCGCTCGCCGACGAGGCCGACCCGTTCATGGATCTGACCGCGGCACTCGACCGTGCCACAACCCCGGCCGCGGGCGGCAGCGGCACGCCGGGTGATGCCGCCGACCTGAAGCAGCGCTTCGATGCTCTCGGTGTGGCGATCCGTTCCGGCGTCGACCCCGACGACGCTGCCCGCCGTCTGGGGCTCGAAGGCGTGAAGTTCACCGGGGCGATCCCGGTGTCGCTGCGACCCGCTGCGGCTGACGCCCGGGAGCTGGAGCAGGCGTAGTGGCCCGCACTGAGGAGGGTGCGGAACTCACACAGGAGCACCGGCTGCTGCAGGTGGCGATCGGCGCCGCGACGGTCAGCGACCTGCTCGGCCTGTGGGACACGGTCGATCCGCTCAACCTGGCCGGCACCATCGGTGCGTTCGCCACCACCGCCGCGGTGGTCGTGCGGGCCCGGAACCGGGACTCGGCCACAGCAGCCACCCGCTACTTCGGGGACTTCCGTCAGGCCGAGGGTGTACGCGGTGCGGCGACGATCGTGGCCGGTGAACCACCGGTAGCGGCTGTGGTGTCGGGGCTGGTGCGAGGCGCCGGCCTCTCCGGCATCATCCGGGCCCGGCAGCGAGGGTTCTCACCGCAGGCGGCAGCCCGGAACGGGTTCACCCGGGTGGCGGGGTCAGCGATGAACCTCACCCTCGACGGCGGCCGACAGGTCGTTATCGAAGCCACCCTGTCCGATCGGGCATCGACGGGGAAGTACCAGCGGGTCGCATCTTCCGGCGCCTGCGCCTGGTGCGCCATGCAGGCCAGCCGGGGCCCGGTGTTCGACGAGCGGGCGTTCAAGAAGCACGTGGGCTGCAACTGCGACGCCGAGCCGGTCTACGAGGGCTCCCGTCTGCCCGCTACGTCGCAGCAGTTCCGCGACGAATGGGCACGAGCCCAGCGCGAGGTGCTGCCCGGAGTCGAGGGCACCAAGAACGACGCTCTCAACGCCTTCCGAAGGCTGCGAGAGGACCGAGTAACCCCTGCCGCGACGGCAGGCCTGAGAGAAGGAAGCCGCGATGGCTGACGAGAAGGACAAGCCCGCGAAGGGCGACGACGACACCAAGGAGAAGGGTGACGACAAGCCGCTGGGAGACGGCGGTGAACGTGCCCTGAAGGCCGAGCGCGACGCCCGGCGCAAGGCGGAGACCGACCTGCGGACAGCCCGCGAGGAGCTGGCCAAGGTCCAGGCCGCCGAGGACGCCTCGAAGTCCGACATCGAGAAGCTGCTGGCCAAGGTCGACGGCTTGGAGAGCCGGGCAGTCGAGGCCGAGCGCAAGGCGCTCATCGCCGACATTGCCGCCGAGAAGGATCTCACCCCGGCGCAGGCCCGTCGGCTGCAGGGCACCACTCGCGACGAGCTGGTGGCCGACGCCGAGGAGCTGGTCGAGACGTTCGGCGTGAAGACCAAGCCCAAGCCGAAGCCTGACGGTGACGAGCCCGCGACGGGTGACGCCGACGAGTCCGGCGACAAGCCCAACGGCACCGACGGCGCCAAGCCGCCGTCGGTCGGCCGACCCAAGGAGAAGCTCCGCGGCGGAGCGTCCCCCCCAGACACAGAGACCCCGGTCGACCCCGCCAAGTTGGCGAAGTCGATCCTCGACTCGCCGTTCTGACCCCGCACTGCCATTCGGGCTGCTGCGGTTGAACCAAAGGAGAAACAACCATGGCGGTCCTTACCGCACAGGGGATCAGCAGCGTCGCCATCGAGCTGCTGACCCGCACCCTGGTCCTGCCGATGACGATCACCCGCATCCCCGGCGAAGAGTTCGCCGGCAGCAACGGTGACACGATCACCGTCCGGGTCCCCCAGCCGGGCACTGCCCGCGAGCAGACCACCCCCGGTGCCACGATCACCTTCGATGACGTCAACGAGATCCCCGTCGACGTCACGCTGGCGCACCTCTACAACGGCAAGCTGATCACCGACGAAGAGGCCAGCATGCAGCTGGAGGACTTCGCCCGCCAGATCACCCGCGTGCAGGTCGCCGCGGTGGCCACCGCTGCCGAGGAGCAGATCTCCGACGTGATGAACGCCCTCGCGGCCGACATCACCGACGTCGACCAGACCAGCGTCGCCGCCGACATCCTGACGGCCCGCACGATGCTCGGCAACGCCAACGCCCCGGCGTCGGACCGGTTCCTCGCCGGGTCCCCGGACTTCATCGAGCTGCTGCTCGGCCTGGAGAACCTGAGCTTCGCTGACGCCGCCGCGTCGGACAGCGCGCTGCGCGAGGCGATCGTGGGCCGCTACCGCGGGTTCACGGTCGTGGAGTCCAACGGCCTCGAGGCCGGCTCGGCGATCGCCTACCACCGGTCGGGGTTCGTGTGGGGCAACCGTGTCCCCGTCGCTCCCCGTGGCGCCACCGACTCGGCGTCGACCACCGCCGGCGGCGTCGGGATGCGCAGCATCCTGGACTACATCCCCGAGCGCCTCAGCGAGGCCAGCGTCCTGTCGACCTTCGCCGGCGCCGCCGCGGTGTACGAGGACGACTCCGGCCTCGACAACCAGCGGTTCGTGAAGCTCGCCCTCGAGACGAGCTGACACTCTGGTGAGGACGGTGGTCCTGGTCCCGCGCCGCTCCGACGGCGGGCAACGGGACCGCGTGTGGAACTGGCTGCGCCCCTCGTGGGAACCCTTCGGCGATGTCGTCGAGGGTCACCACGAGGGCGGCCCGTTCAACCGGTCGGCCGCCCTCAACCAGGCCGCTGCAGCGGCCGGTGACTGGGATGTGGCGGTGGTGATCGACGGGGACGTGGTCTGTGACCGCGGGCTGGTCGATGTCGCTGTCGCTCACGCCACTGCGACGGGTGGCCCGGCGATCGCCTACACGGTGCGGGTCCACCTCGGTGAGGAGATGACCGACCGGGTCCTCGACGGCTACCGGGGCGACTGGTCTCGGGGCCAGGAGTCGGTGAAGCGTGACGCCTGCTCGTCGGCCAACGTCGTCCGGCGGGATGTGTGGGACCTGGCCGGAGGGTTCGATGAGCGGTTCGTCGGGTGGGGGTGGGAGGACGTGGCGTTCAAGCACGCGACCGAGACCCTCTCCGGGCAACGCACCCGCCGCATCCCCGGCACGTTGTGGCATCTGTGGCATCCGGTGGCCCGCGACTCTCATCGCGGTTCCCGGACGCTGCGGGCCAACCAGCTGCGTCACCGGATGTACCGGGCGGCGAACGGCAGCCCGGACGCCATGCGCCAGCTCGTCGCCCGATGATCCCGAGACGGCTGGTGCGCACCGTGCCGGCTGCCACCACCCCTGAGGTCGAACGCTGGTGGGTGCGGTTCCGGGCCCTGCACCCCGACTGGGAACTGGTCACCCACCGCGACCCGATCGACCCTGGCCTGTTCCCGTTCACCTCCCCGTACTGGTCGCGGTGCAGTTCAGGTGCGCAACGTGCCGGGCTGATCCGACTCGAAGACATCTCGCTGCGCGGCGGCGTCTACGTCGATTCCGACATGGAGCCGTTCCGGGCGTTCGACCCGCTGCTGACGGTGCCGATGTTCGCTGCGTGGGAGGACGAGCACACCATCCCCGACGCCTGCTTCGGCGCCCACCCCGGCCATCCGGCGGTCGAAGCCATGATGCAGCGGGCCGTGCGTGAGATCCGACGCGGCCCGTGGGAGTCCGGGCCCGGCGTGTTCACCGGCATCCTCCCGGGCCGCGACGACGTGCTCGTGCTCCCACCGGGGGCGTTCTACCCCGACCACTACCTGCGTCTCGACGGGCTCTACGACCAGCCGGGCCCGTGGGTGTTCGTCCGCCACCACTACCGGGGGTCGTGGCTCAACGACACCCAACGCCAAGCCCTGAACCGGCAGCGGTCCGACCACCGGTGACCTCCGTCTCGTTTGCTGTGATGGCGCATCCGGCCCGAGCGCAGATGGTCGACGACCTACAGGCCCGCCTCGACCTACCGGCAGCTCTGGTCTGGGACGAGAAGGGCATCGAGTGGGACACCGGTCGTCGTGCCTGGCTTGCCCACGACCCCGCCTGCACACACCACCTCGTTCTCCAAGACGACGCCGTCATCCCCGCCGACCTCATCGCCGGGGTCGAGAAGGCGCTCACCCACGTCTCCGACCAAGCCGCCGTCTCCCTGTACTTCGGGCGCTGGACCCCGATGCGCAACAACACCACCCTCCTCGCCGCCGACGCCGACCGTGAGTCGGCCTCCTGGCTCGCTGTCCGTGGTCTGCATTGGGGTGTCGGCGTCGTCCTGCCGGTCCCGGTGATCCCGGCGATGGTGGCGTGGGGCGACCGCAACGGCGGCCTCAAGTACGACAGACGCATCAGCGCCTGGCTCGCCGCCCGCCACATGACGACCTGGTACAGCTGGCCGTCGCTCGTCGACCACCGCGACGCCCCGTCGCTGCTCCCCGGTCACGGCAAGACCCTCGGCCGTGTAGCGCACCGGTTCCTCGGCGCCGACCGGTCGGCCCTCGACTTCGACGGGTCCGGCCGCGTGCTGCACGTCGACTCCCTACGCGGCTACGGGACCCCACGTCAGCCGTCACCTCGAAGGAGAGACCCCATGCCCCCTGGCCCTGTAGTCACCGTGAGCGGAGAGGTGCTGGTCGCCCGAGACAACGGCTCCGTCACTGTCGACGGACGCCGGGTGCGGATCATCCGTGGCCGCACGCTCGCCCACGCCGACAGCTGGATCGCCAAGAGCCGCCCGCAGCTGTGGCGCCCCGTACGCCTCGACTTCACCGCCGCCGACGCCGCTCCGCCTGCCCCCGCGGAGCCCGACCCGGAGCCACCTGCCCCGGTCGTGGAAGCCGACCTCGAGCCGTCCGCCCCGAAGCCGCCGGCGAAGGACGTGCGGGCGTGGGCGAAGGACGCCGGCGTCGACGTCCCGGCGAGCGGCCCGATCCCTGCAGCGGTGGTCGAGCAGTACCAGGCCGCTCACCAGGTGACCGAGTGGTGACCCGATGGCTGGCCTGATCACGGTCGCTGACCTGGCCGCGCGGCCAGGGTTCGAGAACCTCGACTCCGTTCAGGCGCAGTCCCTGATCGACGACGCCTCCGCGCTCGCCCGCCTCGCCGCTGATCCGCTGCTCGATGCCGTCGAGTCGCCGGACACACATCCGGCGATCGTCGCCGTCGTGGTCGCCATGATCCGCCGCGGGTTCTCCAACCCGATGGGCCACCAGTCCGAGAACCTCGGCGACTACGCCTACACCGCTGGGACGACGGGTGGCGTCGCCTCCCTCTACCTGACGGCCCGGGAGCGGAAGATCGTCCGCCGTGCCGCCGGTGCGCCCTCCGTCGGGAGTCTCGACCTGACCGTCGATCTGCCCGAGCAGCCCTCCGACGCCTACTACGGCACCTCGAGCGAAGACCTCACCGGCTCATGACGATCGGGCACTTGTGCGTCACCGCGCTGACGGTGCACCGTCCGTCGACCGTCGCTGACGGCATCGGTGGCACGACCGTCACCTACAGCCAGGTCGGTCAGATCCGGGCGCAGGTGAACCAGCCGACGCCGGAGGAACGGATGCTGGCGCAGCAGGCCGAGGCGAACCTCACTCACATCCTCCACACCGTCGCCGGGGCTGACGTCCGGAAGGGCGACGAGCTCGGCGGCGACCTCCCGACCGATGTCCCCGCCGGCCGCCGGCTGCGTGTCATCTCGGCGGTCTCCAACAGCCGCACCACCTATCTACGCATCGAAGCCGAGACGACCCAAGCGGAGGGCGCTTGATGGGTGTGAAGGTCAGCTTCGACGGCGATCTTCGTGGCGCCATGGCAGCCACCGTGGCGGCGGCCCGACGTGGCGCCACGAAGGCTGTGGCCGACGAGACGAAAGCGGTCGCGAAGGACATGCGCCACCGTGCCCCGGTCGGCGACTCCAGTAGGGGGAAGCGGGGGAAGCCGCCGCTCGGCGACTCGATCGAAGCCACACACAGCGGGCTCAACGGGACCGCGAAGGCGAAGGCCCGTCACGCCGGGATTGTGGAGCACGGCACCAAGTCCCATCCGGCGCAACCGTTCGCCGGCCCCGCGGCCGAGACGGCCCGCCGCCGGTTCCCGAAACGGCTCGCCGACGACGTCCGGGAGGCCATCGAGTGAGCCTGTCACCGGCGGTGCCGCTGCAGGCCGGCATCTACACCCGGCTCACCAGCGACTCCACGCTGATGGCCCTCATCGTCGGTGTGTTCGACGGTGTCCCGGAGGACGCCGACGGCGACTACGTCACGATCGACGAGTCGGCGGAGACCCCGGACAACACGCATGGTGGGTTCGGGTCCGTCACCTTGTGGACGCTGCGGGTGTGGACGAAGGCCCGCGGGCACCTCACCGGCCTCCAGATCGAAGCCCGTATCCGGGAGCTGCTCGACCACCAGCACGTCGCCCTCGACGCCTTGGTCACGGGGCACACCGTCGTCATGGCGAAGTTCGAGTCGCGGCTGTCCCTCATCGACCCGGAACCGCCGGGTGACACCCGACATACCGCGGTCACGTACCGCTTCAGCACCGAACAGGACTAACCAGGAGGTACAGAAATGGCCGGATATTCGGCTTTCGGAGCCCAGTTCCAGAGAGGCGACGGTGGTACGCCCACCGAGGTCTTCACCACGATCGGGGAAGCCACCAACATCACCGGTCCCGGCCTCGACCGGGACGTCATCGACGTGTCGTCGCACGACTCCGTGGACCGGTTCCGCGAGTACGTCGGCGGGCTCATCGACCCCGGCGAGGTGACGTTCGAGGTCAACTGGGACCCGGCGATCCACGTCGGGCTGGTCGACGACTTCCAGGACCCGGCGCCCCGCAACTACATGATCGTGCTCCCGGACCCGCCCGGCGGCGACTGGGCGTTCTCGGCGTTCATCACCGGGATGGGCCACGAGTACCCCCACGACGACAAGATGAGCGCCGACTTCACGTTCAAGATCAGCGGCGCTCCGGTGTTCACGGAGGGCTCGTGACCGACCTCAGGGGACTGATCCTCGCCGCCGACGACCTCCCGTTCGAGGACCTCGACGTCCCCGAGTGGGGTGTCAAGGTCCGGGTGCGCGGGTTGACCGGCACTGACCGGGACGCCTACGAGGCCAAGTCTGTCGCCCTCAGGAGGGGCGGCCAGGACATCGAGTTGCGTCTCGCGAACTTCCGGTCCCGGCTGGTCGTCAAGTGCCTCTACGACCCGGAGACCGGTGAACGGATCTTCGGTGACAACGAGACGGCGCAGCTCGGAGCGAAGGCCGCACGGGTGATCGAGCGGCTGTTCGACATCGCCAACCGGCTGTCAGCCCTCGTCGACGACGAATCGGACACGGACGACGAGGCCGAGGATGGTTGAGCCGGTGACGGCGGCCGAGAACAACCGGCGCAAGGACGAGGCCCGAGCACTGGGGGTCTAGTGCCCCGCCACACAACCGTCGATGTGCCCGAATGGTCGACCCAGGTGCGTGTCCGAGGCCTGTCGGGCCTCGACTGCGACGAACTCCGAAGCGTTGGCGCCGATCCAAGCACTGCGTGGATCGTGGTTCGTTGCGTCGTCGACGACCACGGCGAGCGGGTCTTCTCGGATGACGATCAGGACCAGGTAGGCGAGAAGTCGACGGTTGCACTGAGGCGGGTGAGCGACGCCATCCTCGACCTGAGTGGCCTCACTGAGGCGTCGAGGAAGCGGATCACCGAAGGGCTTGACCCGCAGCGAAAGTTCCTGTTTCGGCTAGCTGGCCATCTCCACATGACCGTCGAGGAGCTGCTGGCGCGCACCAGCTCCCGGGAGCTGACCGAGTGGGCGGTGTACGAGGAAGAGGTCGGCCCGCTCGACGCCGGCTACCGGGCCGATGTCCTCGCCGGGATCGTGTCGGCGACGATCGCCAACGCGATGAAGGGCAAGAAGGGCAAGCGGCTCAAGCCCTCGGACTTCATGCCCGAGTGGGGCCGCCCCCGGACCCATAGCCCCAACCAGATGGCGACGATGCTCAAGTCGTTGACCCGCCGTTTCGGCGGGTCGATCCACAAGCGCGAGGAGGTCAGCCGTGGGGACGACGATCGCTGACCTCATGGTCAAGGTGGGAGCGGACCTCGACGCACTGGACTCCGGCATGGACGCCGGCGTGAAGACGGTCGAGAAGTCGCTCGACAAGATCGAGGGTGACGCCGACAAGGCGAGCGCGTCCATCGACAAGGCCGGGGCGAAGGCGGCCAAGTCGTTCGACGGGCTCGACGGCGCAGCGTCGAAGGCCGGCACTGCGCTGAAGGGCATCGGCACCGACGCCGACAAGGCCGCCTCCCAGGTCGAGGGCGCCGGGAAGCAGACGGGCGACGGGTTCGTCCGTGGCGTGACGTCCGGGCTGTCCGGCCTCGACTCCAAGGTGTCGTCGGCGGCCGGGAGCGCGTTCGACAAGCTGAAGGGCCCAGCCCTGGCGGGCGGGGCGGCGGCTGGGGCCACGTTCATGATGGGCCTCAACGAGGTGTTCGAACGTGAGGCCGGCACCGACGCCGTCGCGGCCCGGCTGGGTCTCAGCCCCGACGCCTCGGCCCGGGTCGGTCGGGTCTCCGGCAAGCTGTTCGCCGGCGCCTACGGCGAATCCATGGAGGAGGTCGGCTCCGCGGTCGACGCCGTCATGTCGACCCTGCCAGGGATGCTCGGTGCCGGCGACTCCGCGATCGAGGCGACGACCGCGAAGGCCCTCGACCTCGCGACCGGCTTCGGGTTCGACGTCGTCCAAGGCGTCGGATTGGCGGGCGTGTCGATCCGTCACGGGCTCGCCAAGGATGCCGACCAGGCCTTCGATCTGATCATCGCGTCGATGCAGAAGATGCCCGCCGGCATGCGCGAGGAGCTGTTCCCCGCCATCGAGGAGTACGGCGGGTTCCTGCACAACATGGGCTTCACCGGCGAAGAGGCCTTCGGGCTCCTGGCTGCGGCGTCGCACGACGGCATGTTCGCCATCGACAAGACCGGTGACGCCATCAAGGAGCTGAGCATCAGGGCGACGGACATGTCGACCCTGTCGGTCGACTCGTTCAAGGCTGCCGGGCTCAACGCCGAGGAGATGGCCGCCAAGTTCCTCACCGGCGGCGACCAGGCACGGGGCGCGTTGTCCGAGCTCGTCGACGGCCTGCTCGGCATCGAGGACCCGACCAAGCGGGCGAACGCCGCGATCGGTCTGTTCGGTACCCCGCTCGAGGATCTGTCGGTGACGGAGATCCCGGCGTTCCTGCAGTCGCTGGTCTCCATGGACACCGGGCTCGGCGACGTCTCCGGTACGGCCGAGGATTTCGGCGCGACCCTGAACACCAACGCGGCGGCGAACATCGAGTCGTTCAAGCGCAAGGCGCTCGGTGGGCTGGTCGAGTTCATCGGCGGCTCGGTGATCCCGGCCGCGGTGCAGCTCGCCGCGACCTACGGCGACGACCTGGGGCGCGGGTTCAAGACGGCGTCGGGCCACGTCAAGAGCGTCGTCGGTGTCCTCAAGGGCAACGAGACGGCGCTCAAGGCGTTGAAGGTCACCGCGGTCGCAGTGCTGGGTGCCATCGTGCTGCACTACGCCGCCATGGCTGTCGGCGCCACCGTCACCGCGGTCGTGCACGGGGCGAAGGTCGCCTACATGGTCGGACGCTGGGTGTTCCTCGGCGCGAAGGCAGCCGTGGAGGCGGCTCGGGTGGTGGCGAGCTGGGCGCTCACCGGCGCGAAGGCGGTCTGGGCCGGGGCGCAGCACACGATCGCCGCCGCGAAGGTCGTTGCGGGCTGGGTGGTGTCGGGAGCTGCGGCGCTGGTTGGCGGAGCGAAGCACGTCGCCGGCTGGGTGATGGCGGCCGCGGGCGCGGTGGCTACCGGCATCTCCTACGCGGTCACGTTCGCCATCGTGGTCGCGGGCTGGATCGCCTCCGGGGTCGCTGCGATGGCCGGCGCCGCCGTGATCGCCGCTGCGTGGCTGATCTCGATCTGGCCGATCGCCCTGGTGATCGCCGGGATTGCGCTGGTGGCGGCGATGGTCGTCATCCACTTCGACACGATCAAGCGGTGGATCAGCAACGTCTTCAACTGGGTGAAGGACAACTGGCCGCTCCTCCTCGCGATCCTGACGGGACCGTTCGGGCTGGCGGTGCTGGCGATCGTGAAGAACTGGGACACGATCAAGGCCGGGGCCACCGCCGTGAAGGACTGGATCTTCGGCCGCTTCGAGGATCTGGTCGGGTTCATCACCGGGTTGCCGGGCCGCATCGGCTCGGCGGCGTCGGGACTGTGGGACGGGATCATGGGCAACCTGTCCCGGATCGTCGACGCGGTGTGGGAGCAGATCCGTCGGCTGATCCGCGCCTACAACTCCATCCCCGCCGTACCGAACGTCGCCGTCCCCGGCGGCTCCTCCGGGGGTGCGAAGGGCATCGGCAAGGCCCACAGCGGCGAGATGATCCCCGGCGGCAGTGGCACCGAGGTCCTCCGCATCCTCCAGGGCGGCGAGGAAGTCCTTTCCCGCAACAGCCCCCGCAACATGCGGAACATGGCCGACATCCCCAACCCCACCGGCGTGCGCTCGGCCGGCGAGGGCGGTGGCGGCACCACCGTGATCATGAACAACGCCGGCAGCCTCTACTCGGAGCGTGACCTGATCCGGCTCATGCAGGACGCCATCGACCGCGGCGAGATCAGGGGGTCGGCGTGAGCCTGATCGTGGTGGACGCGGGCGAGGAGGCGTTCCTCGACCTGATCCTCGCCGCCAACTACACGCTGCGCCTGTTCCGCAACGACGCCACGACAGGGCTCACACCCCCCCAGGTGGATGCTCTGACCGCGGCGGCGTTCACCGAAGCGAACTTCGCCGGGTACACGTCGAAGGCGCTCACAGGCGGGTCGTGGGTGACGACGCAGGCCAACCCGTCGACCGGCGTGTATGCGCAGCAGACGTTCACCCGGTCCAGCACAGGGACAGCGCAGCTGGTCTACGGCTACTACGTGACGCTCACCAGCGGGGGGGCGTTGCGCTGGTTCGAGCAGTTCCCTGCCCCGGTCAGCGTCGAGTTCAACGGCGACGCGATCCGTGTCACACCCCGGATCACCCTCGACGATGAGGAGGGCAACGGCTTGGAAGTCGGCGACATCATCCCCACGGCCCGCGCCACGGCTGCGCCCGGGCGACTGCTGTGCCAGGGTCAGGCGGTCTCGCGCTCCACGTTCGCGGCGCTGTTCGCGGCGATCGGCACCGCGTACGGGGTCGGTAACGGGTCGACGACGTTCAACGTCCCCAACCTGCAGCAGCGCTTCCCGTTGGGCAAGGCGACCTCGGGCACCGGCGCGACGTTGGGCGGTACCGGTGGCAACGTCGACCACGTCCACCCGCTCGACTCGGCCACGTCGCACGCCAGGGTCAACGACGGCGCCGGGTCGTCGAACAACCACTGGATCCAGCGCAAGACCGTCACCTCCTGGAACTCGACACACGAAGGCGACATCGCCGGAGTCGGTGGCGCGGTCGTCGCCAACACCCTGGGCACCGCGCTCGGCGGCAGCTCCGACACCGGCAACCCACCCTTCCAAGTCGTCAACTTCGAAATTGTGGCTTCGTGACCGTCGTCGACGCGCACATCGCCGGCGGCGTCCAGGTCGGCGGCGAAGCGACGCTGTCGGTCGTCCAGGGCTCGGACCCGCAGCTGTCCGAGATCGTCTTGGAGGTGGACCTCGACAACGACGGCGACTTCGATGAGCCGGAGGAGAACTTCACTCGGTTCCTGCTCTCCGGCGAGTCGCTGTCGGGCCGCGACCGGCCGTCGCCGGTGTCCGGGGTCGCGGTGCCTGGCATGCTCCGTGCGCAGCTCCGCAACGACGGCGACCAGTTCTCCCGCTACAACACGGCCTCGCCGTTCAACACGGCGCCGTTCTCGTTGCAGCCGGGCCGCAAGATCCGGGTACGGACCGTCGAATCGGTGCCCAATGACCCGGTGCTGTTGGCCCGCGACCGGTTCGACCGGCCAGACGGCCCGCTCGGCACCACCGAAACCGGCCAGGCGTGGACCAACCGCCAGGGCAGCTTCTCGGTTGTGGGCAACGTCGCTCAGGCCGGCCAGCTCTTCGAGGCTGACATCGTGTCGACGATCGACGTCGGAGTCGACGACTACTACGCGCAGTGCACGATCCGGCAGGTACAGGCCTCCGACCGCATCCACACCGCCGGACTGGTGGTGTCCTGGACCGATCCGAACAACTACGTGTTCGTGCACTTCCAGTCCGTCGACAGGGAGGTGCGGATCTGGCAGGTCGTCGGCGGGGTGCTCACGGTGATGGCCACCGACTATCCGCTGGAGGCGTGGGAGGGCATGACCATCGGCGCCGATGTCCTGGGCGGCACGATCACCGCGTACGTGGGAGGTGTCGCGGTCACGTCCGGCGTGACATCGGCGCCGTCGTCCAGCCTCGTCGGTCTATTCGGCTACCACAACGAGTTCTCCGGCCGACCGCCGGAGATTGGCGACTTCCACGTCTGGGACCACATCGCCGGAGAGGTCGAAGGCATCCTGTGGACCGGGAAGGTGATCGACGTCCGCTCCGACACACCGGTCGACGGGGCGAAGGTCGCGACGATCGTCGGTGAGGGCAGCCTGACCGACGCGGCCAAGGCCGGCATCGCGTCGCCACGACTCGCAGTCGCCGGGGCGCCGACCGGGCTCGTCGTCGGTGACATCCTCAGCCGGGCCGGGCTCCTCAACCCCCCGGCACGCATCGACGAAGGCACGATCACCACCGGCCCGGTCGGGGCCGAGGACGGCCAGGCCCTCGACCTGGCCCGCCTCGTCGAAGAGACCGAGCGCGGGTTCCTGTACGAGACCAACGAGGGCCCGATCGCGTACGCTGACGCCGCGGCCCGGGCCGCGACCACCCCGTCAGCCTGGTTCTCCGACATCGGCGGCCAGTTCGGCTACCACGACATCACCCCGCTCGACGAGCGGTCCAACGTCGTCAACCAGGTGACCGCCGGTGTCGCCGCCGACGCCCCCTCGGGGGTCACCGTCACAGAGGTTGTCGGGTCCGGGAACGTCGACATCACGCTCCCCACCGTCAGCAACGGCGACATACTCGTCATCTTCATCGCCTCCTCGGCGAACACCGCCGGGGAACGTTGGCTCAACCCCCTGTGGTGGACCGCACACCGCGACGGTGGCGTCGCGCTCGGCATGAGGGTCTACAGCCATTGGTGCAACGGCACCGAAGGCGGCACGACCGTCGAGTTCTACGACAACGCTGGGGTGGCTCCCGGGTTGTTCGCAGCCGCGATATTCCGCATCGAGGACTGGTACCAGTCGACCCGGGGGATCGCCATGGGCGACCCCGTGTCCGGGTTCGATCCCGGAGCGCTCGTGCACGGCTGGGGTCGGGTCCCAACGTTGTTCATCGTTGCCTCTACGGCGATCGCCAGCGTCGCCGGCATCTCGTTTTCGGACGACTTTGATCCACCTGATGGCTACGGGTTCATCAGCGGGATCGTCGCCGGTGGGACCGCCGCCTTCCAAGCCGGTGTCGCTCACGCCTACAAGGTCGACTGCACCGAGTCCGAAGACCCGACGATCTTCCATGGCTTCGACGGCGGGACCATCAACGAGTCCGTCGTCTTCGCGGTCCGGGGCTACAACGGCCCCCACACCAAAGCCACCCTCCAGAACCCCAACACCACCGGCGGCGACGGCCGGTTCGTGACCGTCGACGACATCGCCTCTCAAGACGACCACAACGCCATCCTCCCGCACCGCAGCCCCTCCAACCTCCACGCCACCGAAGCCGACGCCGAAGCGTACGGCGACGCCCTCCTCGCCGCCTCCGGCGACCAACGACCGCCCGTGTCGATCTCGTTCTACGCGTCGAAGTCCGCCGCCTACCGTGCCCAGGCGATCCGCCGCCGGGTCGGGCACATGATCCACCTCACCGCCAACGGCAGCACCGGGCTCGGCATCGACGACAACGAGTTCATCGAGTCCATCGGCCACAAGTGGTCAGAGGGTGGCTGCCTGTGGGAAACCACCTGGCAATTATCGCCGGCCTGACCACCACCTGACCTCGCAAGGAGACCCATGACCACCCTCGGTTTCTCGCAGTCGATCGCCGACAGCATCCTGAACGGCTTCGGCAACGCCGCCAACTGGACCGCCCCCACTGCGGTGTGGATCCAGCTCCACGACGGCGACCCCGGCTCGGCCGGCACGGCGAACATCGCCGACAACACGACCCGCACGCAGGCCTCGTTCGGCTCTCCAGCGACGAACGCCGCGACCCGCCGGATCCTCAACGACACCGACATCACGTGGGTCGACGTCGCCGCCGCCGAGGACTACACGCACTGGTCGGCGTGGACGCTCGTGACGGCCGGGACGTTCCTCGGCGACGGGTTGATGACCGCCAACGCGTTGCTGGTCGGCGACGACTTCGTGATCCCGGCCGGGGACATCGAGGTCAACCTCCTCCTGGCGACCTGAACCCATGGCCGCTCCGGTCGTCGAAGCGGTCCAGACCAGCTTCCGTGACACGCTGGCGACGTCCCATGTCGTGACGATGCCGTCAGGCACGGTCATCGGCAGCCGGGTCTTGATCGAGATGGCGACCGGCAAGAACAACCTCTCGCCGGGCACGACGTTCCCCGCCGGGTGGACCGAGCTCGCCGACAGCACCGCGACCGAAGGCACCGGCGTCACCGCGTCGTACGCCTACATCGACTTCGCCGCCACGCCACCGGCGTCGATCACGGTCACGACCGTCAACACCTGCCGGTTCAGTGCCGTCGCCCGACGCCTGTCCGGCCACGACCCGGCGACACCCCCAGCCGTCGCGTTCACCTCCAACTCGCCGGACCCACCCAACCTCAACTTCCCGTGGGGCAGCGAAGAGACACTGGTCGGCACCACCTACGCCTCCAACGAGGACCCCTTCCCGAGCCCAACCGACCCGCTGCCCAACAGCCAGCAGTCGATCTCTTCGACCGCCACCCGGCTCGACTCGTGTACCAACACCGTGACGGCGTCGAGCATCAACCCGGCCGCATGGCAGGCCGGCGGGGCGGAGGCGTCCGGCCGCACAGTGATCACGTGGGCGGTGCGCGGAGCGGTCGCCGGCGGGGAGACCGTCGAAGGCTCCGGCGTCCTGGAGGGTGGCGGCGCACTCGTCGCCTCGGGGCACCGGGTCGTCGACGGCGCTGGCTCACTGACGGGCGGCGGCACCCTCGCAGGAACCGGGCGACGGACCGTCTACGGGGCCGGTGCGCTCACCGGGGCGGGCGTGCTGTCGGCCATCGGTACCCGCCGAGTGCACGGCGCCGCAGCCCTGGCTGGCGGGGGCGTGCTCCTGGCGTCCGGCGAGGCGTCGCCCACGGTCACGGGTGCTGGTGTTCTCGCCGGCGGAGGCGTTCTCTCTGCAGTCGGTGAGCGCATCGTCCACGGGGTGGCTGCCCTCACGGGAGGCGGGACGCTCGCGGCCTCCGGCCATCGAGTGGTTGCCGGTATCGCAGCACTCGGTGGGGGAGGACAGCTCACTGCCGCCGGTGCCCGGCGAGTCAACGGGCAGGGCTCACTCGATGGCGGCGGCACGCTCGCCGCTGTGGGGTCTCGCACCGTGCACGGTGCTGGGCTCCTGGCCGGCGGCGGTCAGCTCACTGCAGCCGGCGTCGTTGCCGGCACCATCACAGGCTCCGCCGTACTTGAGGGTGGAGGTGTGCTCCTGGCGTCCGGAACCCGTCGGGTCTCCGGCTCCGGCGTACTCGTCGGTGGTGGCGTGCTCAGCGCCAGCGGCGGCGTCACCGGGACCATCGCCCCGACCCCGCCCGAGCGCACCATGACCGTCGAAGCCGAGACCCGCACGCTCACCGTCCCCTCCGAGACAAGGACGCTGGTGGTCACATGACAGACATCGCGCCCCCACCCACGTATCCACACGACCCCGACGCCGTCCTCGACTACAAGTGGAAATGGGCATCGTGGCTGCCAGCGGGCGACACGATCGCGTCCGTCGATGTCACCAAGGCCGAGGGCGACACCGTGGAGATCGATGACGTCGAGCACGACGGTACGGAGGTCGTCGCCTGGGTGTCAGGCGGGACCGCCGACACCTTCGTCCAGCTCACCGCCCGGATCACCACTACGCAGGGCCGCGTCGACGACCGCACCATGCAGCTCTACGTCCAGCACCGCTGAGGAGATGTACCATGGCTTGGCTCGACACCCACCCGCCCGCGAGCTCGCAGTTCCGTCGCCCGAGGCGGGAAGCCCCGAGCGGCGTGGTCTGTGTTCACACTGCGGAGAACACTCCGGACTTCGTGGCATTCGACGGCGGGGCGGAGGCGGTCGCCAACTTCGTCCGCACCCGTAGCGACCCGGGTTCGTACCACGACCTCGTCGACTCCGACAGCTGCATCAACCTCGTGGCCTACGACTGCGAGGCGTACCACGACGGCACCGGCAGCAACCGGCACAGCTACGGCGTGTCCGTCGCGACTCGAGCGGACGTGTGGCCGCTGGCTCCGAAGGCGTGGCGTGACGGCGCCGTCCACCAAGCGGCAGCAGCAGCGGCCCGGTACGCCCGCTGGCTGCGTGACCGGCGGGGGATTCTCATTCCGGCGCGGCGCATCAACCGGGTGGAGTCCGAGATGCGTATCCCCGGGTTCATCTCGCACGCCGAACGCGACCCCGCCCGCCGTACGGACCCCGGCCGCTCGTTCCCGTGGCCGCAGTTCCTCGCCCACTACGAGCACCTGACCGCCGACCTGCGCCCGCAGGCCCCCGTCCCCGAGCCCACCCCTGAACCCTTGGAGGAAGACCCGATGTGGTTCGCACGCCAGAAGGACACCGGAGCGGTGCTGCACCTGCTCCCCACCCACGACCCGGAACGGCCGCTCGTCACGATGAAGGTCGACGGCGAGAGCTGGGGCCCGCCTGAGGGCGCGCTGGTGTGGGGTGTCAGCAAGGCCAAGTTCGACTACCTCAACACCCTGCGCGTCGACGGCTGACGTGACCTACCCGAGGGTGAGGTAGCGCGTGTGGAGGCGCCTCGTCTCCGAGCAGTTCGAGCGGTCAGCGAAGTTCGTGGTGGCCCTCGGGTGGGGGACCTGCGAGCTGGCGTTCTGGGGGGCACGGCCGGCGGCGTTGGCGTTCATTGGCGCGGCGCTTGGCAGCACGGAGGCGGCGCGTCTGTATGGGAAGGTGCGCACCGGGCCTCCTCCTCCGCCGCTGGTCCCGGACCCGGGAGCCGAGGTGTGATGCGGCTGCTGTTCATCTACCGGGATCGGCTCGCCCTCATCGCCCTCGCCGTGGGTGCGGTCGTGGCCTGGTGGCTGGACGCAGCCCAGTGAAAGCCACCGACGACACGGTCGGTGACGGCCGGGCCGTGTCGGTCCGCCAGTCGCTCGCCGGGGTCCTCCTCGGCTTCGTCGTCCTCGGCGGCGCATCGGTGTGGGGGTTCATCCGCCAGGAGACGTTCAACGACCGGCAGGAACGCCAGGACGCCACCATCGAAGCCACCCGCCTCGCAGCCGCCGAGCGGTCATGCGACGACGCCGCCGAGACCCGCCGCATCCTCCGCGACATGGTCCTCGATGGCGGCGTCGCGTCAGGGACCGCGGGCGGGGAGGCTCTGATCCTCACCGTGACCGCCGCCTCCCCCGAAGACATCGCCGCCTACCGGGCGCATCTCACCGAGCAGCTGACCCCTGCCCTCGAGCAGATCGTGAACGAGCTACCCGACCGCCGCTGGGACCCGGGCGCCGGTGTCTGCGTCGACGTCGAGACCACGCCGTGATCATCACCTACCACGACCCCTCGGCGTGTGCGCGAGGTCCCAGACCGTCGCGCCCGAATCCAACAAGGAGGACAGAATGTGCTGCGTTCCCGTTAGCGATGGCTGCCCGACTCCATCGATCGAGGTGAAGATCCACTTCACGGGCAAAGCCCCGGAGGATCTGGCGGCTGAGATCCGCCGGGCCTTCAACCGTGCCGGCGGAGCCAGGAGTCTCCGGTGAGTGCCTACGCAAAGTCCATCACCGCAGTGATCGGCGCCGTCGTGATGGCGGTCGCCGCCGCGATGACCGACGACACCATCACGCACCCCGAGTGGGTGCAGGTCGCCACGGCCGGCGTCGCCGCGTTCGCCGTGTTCGTCACCGCCAACGTCGGCCTGCCGCTGTGGGACAAGGCCAAGGCCGTCACCGCGGGTGCGCTCGCCGGGCTCGGTCTGCTGGGCGGCTACCTCGCCAACGGGGAACACATGACCAACGCCCTGTGGCTGAACGTCGCCATCGCCGCCGCTGTGGCTGCCGGCGTCTGGGCCGTGCCAAACCGGCCCGAGGTCATCGACGTACGCTGAGGCCGGGTTACGAAGCTCTGCAACAACCAACTGCCCCCACTGGCTTTCGGCTGGTGGGGGCAGTGCCGCTTCCGGGCTACGCTGAGGGCCAGCAGCGTGGAGCAGTCCGGTCAGCTCGCAGGGCTCATAACCCTGAGGTCGTGGGTTCAAATCCCATCGCTGCCACGAGCTGCGGGGTACCCACGCCGCCCCCAAAGGCAGCTGTGCTCGGGTCGAACCGATGCGAGGGTGGCACTTCTCAACTCGGAGGTGGTCGCTGGCGCCCTTGGCTGCCGCCTCCCATTGCGGTGCGTCAAGCGTGAACCTGTCGGTTCGTAGCGGCACCACGTTGCAGCCCCCCTCGGCCTCCGGGTCGGGGGGCTGTTGCGCGTCCGGGTCAGTCGCGGTCGGCGGCTGCCAGCCATTCGTCGATGGCGTCATCCAGGTTCGCTCTGGCTTCGACTTCGGTGTCGCCTTGGCTGATGCAGCCGGGCAGGTCCACGCATTCGGCACCGAATCCGCCATCGAGTTCATCGGGCCAGACCTCGATGCGCCACTCCCGCTTGCCTCGGCGTCTCTCGGCTCGACGCCACGGCAGGTCCCACGGCTTGTGGCCCATCAGCCGTACCCGCGATCCCATCGTCTTGATGTTGGGCCACTGCCCCCGCTCATAACCGGGCCCGTAGTAGCGGCTGAGTGACCGGACCTCGATGGTCGGCACCCGCTCGTACTCGTCCCACAGCAGGTCCGGGTAGCGGTGGGACTCCTCCGGCATGTCGTCCGGGAACGTCTCATGGAATGCCTGACGCAACTCTCGATAGGCGTCCGACGAGATGACGGTGAACGGCCTGGCCTTGAACACGACATCGACGCCCATCACTTCTCGCCTCCGTCTTCGCTGTCCCGCCCGAAGCCGACTGTGTACTGGCGCCACGTCACCGCCGGCACCCAGTCGGCCGCGCATGACGCCTCCCCAGTCGCAGGGCTCCGCGTTTTCGTCAGGCTCGTCGCCGTAAGGTTCCGGCACGAGCAGATACCACCCGCAGGCCGCGCCTTCCCGGCGTCCCCCGGTGCACTGCTGGTCCGGACCGCAGGTGATGCCGGACGTGTCCTCGACGGGTGGGTCGCCGAGCAGGTTCATCTTGACGCACCACCATCGTCGCTGCGGCTCGCTCACCCCTCGCCTCCTTCTGTGTCCCGCCCCTGTCCGGTAGTACCGGGAGGCCGACCGGGGCTGACGGTTGCATCGACGACGTGGTCGGTGATGTCGACCCATTCGCCGGGTCCGACCCGTTCGGCAGGTCCATCTTGGGGGAACGGCGGCGGGTTGCAGGTCGGATGCCATGCCCAGCTGTCCGAGGTCTCGGCTCCGTCCCAGATGGCTCGCGTGTTGGCGACACCGGTGATCGGTTTGCCACACGTGTCGCAGAACAGGCCATCGCCCATTACTCGCCTCCATCTCCGGTAGTACCGGGAGGGGAGGGGCCAGAAGCGATCTTGAGGTCTGCGACCTGCGCCGTCAGGCGCTCTACCTCTGAGGCGAGCATCGCAGCGTCGCTTGGTGCATGCGTCAGCAGCTCGAAGGATCGGTAGACCTCATCGAGCTGCCCGGCGCCAGACTCAACGGCGACGCTGGTCACAATGAGCGTCACCTCACCGGTCGCCGAGCGAATCGACACCGACGCACCTTGCAACCCGTTGGTGCTGTGGGCCTCGGTGTCGATGCTGTGGATGTGGGGCTTCCGCCACCGGTTGAGCGCTTCTCTGACCGAGCCGGTGTACTTCGCCATCTCGCCTTCTCCTAGCTCCGGTCCGGCCGCCACAGCCGGGTGTCGCTCACGGTACTTGCGGGTTCGATGCGTTCGAGCAGCGCCTGCTTCCGGGTGTGGAAGTCCGCGAGCTCGCCGGCCGGGATGTCCTCGAAGCGCATCAGCCGCCGGGACAGGTCGCGCAGGTCGGCGGTGAAGTCGCCCACCTCGGTCAGCGTCGGGGTGTCGGGGGTCATGGCTAGTCCTCCTTGCCTCGCACCCACATAGCCACGTGCCACTCGCAGCCGGAGGTGAGTGCGACACCGTTGGCCATGCCAACGTGCGTGGCCCGCGGCCGCTGACCCTTCGGGCACCACGGGCAACGACGCCGGCTTCGACTGCCGACCTGCTTGGCGTACCGCTGGTGCTCGGTCGCGCTGCCGACCTGGCCCCAGCCTCCGGGACTGGAGAGCCGAGCCTTGGTCTCCCTCGCTCTCTCTGCGTCGCTCGCCACTACACCTTCACCCATCGTCGCAGCCGACGGTTGAACTCGCGGTTGGCGACACGTCGCACCTGCCTGCGTCCGAGCGCTGCCGGGCCACGCTTCGCGGCCTTCAACGTCCCGAGGATGGACAGCAGCTTGTAGAGGGTGCGCACGTCATGCCTCCTTGGCGGTGCGGTAGCGCTCGACACACCAGCGACAGGCGCAGGCAGGTGACGGGTGGCCGTTGATGACGCCACCCCGTCCCTTTCGGGCCGTGTGGCATTCCCCGTCGTGGGCGACCCCGTAGTAGCCCTCGCAGTCCTTGCACCAGAAGTGCTCGGAGTGCCAAGTGCATCGACGGTCCACAGTCTTGCGGCCCGGCTTACAGCGGTGCTCGCCCATCACGAGCCCTCGCCGTTCTGTCGGAGCAGCTCGAGGGTGAGCGCCACGGTGTCGTCGGGCGGCGGGTCGATGCCGACGTACTGGGCGGTGAAGGCCCAGCCCTCGGGTGGCAGCTCGCGGGCGACTGTGAGCGTCTCGCTTGGATAGACGGCGGTCAGGGTCGCTGCGAGCTGCTGCGCGCCGCGCAACTGGCGCACCACCTTCGGCACTTCGGTGGTGGAGGTCACGGCATGTCCCCCTCATGGGCCCGGCCCACGGTGGCCTCCAGCGCCTCGATACGCTGCCACTCGGCCTCGGTGAGCTTGGGTTGGAGCGCCCGGACCTGGTCGTAGCTCATGGGCTCGCTCCAACCGTCCCCGGTCTGCACGTGGTAGGCGGAGTTGGTGAAGTCCGGCGTGGTGTTGACGTCCTCGGTAGCGTCGTTCATTGGATGCGCCCTCCTTAGTGGGGGTGTGTCCGGCGTCCGGTGGTGCTCGACACACCCCGGATGCACACCCGAAGAGGTGCACCTAGGACAATGACAGGTTCTAGGGGTTGTGTCTAGTACCCTTCCGGGATTATGACGACGCTGGCTCCCTTGACCGAGCGCTACGTGGCCATCTACGTGCGGATATCCGTCGACAAGTCCGGCCGCGGCGAGGGCGTCGAACGCCAAGAGGAATGGGGCCGGGCCTACGCGGCCGAGCACTGGCCCGGCGTCGCGGTGCGGGTGTTCCCCGACAACAACCTGACGGCCTTCGACGAGAACGTCCAACGTCCCGGCTACGACGACCTCCGTGCCGCCATCCTCGCGGGTGAGGTGGGGCACATCTGGACGGTCGAGATGACCCGCCTCGAAGCCAACCGGCGGCGCTGGGTCGACCTGACCATCGACCTCGACGACGTCGGCATCACCGAAGTCCACACCAACCGGGAAGGCATCGTCACCCTCGACGAGGTCGCCGACGTCAAGAACGTGTTCGCCTACCGGGAACGTAAACGCCTGAGGGAGAGGCTCAAGGACACGATGCAGGACCTCGCCGACAAAGGCCGCCCTCGCTCCGGTGCCGTCTACGGCTACGACCACGGTGTCGATGAGGACGGCCGCAAGACGCTCGTCGTCAACCGGGTCGAAGCCGAGGTGGTCCGGTGGATGGCGACGGCGCTGCTCTCCGGTTGGGCCCGGGCGCAGATCGCCCGACGGCTGAACCAGTTCAACGCGATGCGTCTCGCGTTCGGGCTCCCCGCCTGCCTGCCGAAACGCGCCGGTCGACCGCGCCTCAAGAACGACGTGATCATCGGCTACGTCTCCCTGCTGTGGGTGCCGCAGAAGGTGACCGCGGTCGTCACCAAACCGGGGGTCGCCGGGCGCCGTGTCCACATGGGTGAGGACCACACGGACGGCACTTGGGAACCGATCCTCGACGAGGTCACCTGGCGCCGCGTGTGCGCCCTCCTGGAGAAGCCCCGCAAGGTCGTCGGCAACGACGGCAAGCCCTACATCACCGGCAAGCCCCGGGTCCCGTCGCGGGGCTACCCGCTCACCGGCTACCTCTACTGCGCGGCGTGCAAGTGGCGACTGAACGGCAAGGGCCGCCAGAACCCCAGCGGATGGCAGCGACGCTACGCCTGTATCGCCGTCAGCGACACGACGCCCACCGGATGCGGGCACACGACCATCGTCGCCCAGGCCCTCGAGGACCACGTCTACGACGAGCTGCTCACCTACCTGCAGTCCCCCGAGTTCCTCGCCGGCGCCGCTAGCGCCGACGGTGTCGCCGAACGGCGCGAGGAACTGGCGGCGGCCATCACCGACCTCGACGACAGTCGGGTGCAACGGGCCCGCCAGTGGGGAGCCGGCGAGCTGAACGACGACGAGTGGGACGCCGCCCGTGCCGGGCTCGACCACCGCAAGTCCACGCTCACCGCCGAGCTCGCGGCTCTCCCCACCCCACGAGCCGACATCGACCCGACAGCGATCGTCGCCGACTGGGCGCTCATGGACGACAACGAACGTCGGCACGTCATCGGCAACCACATCACCCGCATCGTCATCGGCCGTCCCACGCCCGGCATCCAACGGTTCGACCCAGGGCGCGTCGTGATCGAGTGGCGCTAGAGGGTCGGCTCCTAGCTCCAGTCCCGGTTGCGCATCATCGCGACGACGTCCATGGGTGCGAGGTGGGAGATGTACCGCTCCGTCCCCGACAGGGACTCGTGACCGAGTTGCGCTTGGATCTGGTGGATGGGGATGCCACGCTGGGCGAGGTCGAACGCGAACGAGTGCCGTAGGCCGTGCGGGTGGACGCGCTTCTCGATGCCGCCCCGCTCGGCGAGCCGGCTGAGGGCGGTGCGGATGTAGCGCTGACTGAGTGGAGTGCCCATGTTCCCCTCGGAGTACGTGGTGAAGATGGGGTGCCGGCCGTTCAGTCCTAGGTCGTTGCGACGGGTGAGCCAGCGGTCGACCAGTCCGCAAGCGAAGGGGTCGAGGCCGACGAACCGCCACTTCGAGTTCTTCCCACGGCGCACCCTCACGGTCCCGGCCTCTGTGTCGGCGTCCCGCGGGTAGAGGTCGATGGTCTCGGCGATGCGGAGACCGGCGCCGTACATGACTGCGATGAGCGCCCGGACCCGGATCCCGGACGACGATCGGTTCGATGCTGCTTTCAGCAGGCGGTGGACCTCGTCGGCGGTGAGTGGTTCGGGTGGGAACTTCTGGCCCTTGTTCGTCGGGGGCGCGGGCGCGGGCACTTTGGGGGTCCTTTCGCAGCGTTAGTGGTGATGCTTGAACGGAGCGGTACTCATCTGCACCCAAACCGAGGCGGAGGGTGGAAGCGGTACCAAACCGGTCACTCGCCGCCCTCGTAGCCGCGGTTCCACTCGGCGCGGCCGGGGTCGTCTTCACCACGGAACTTGGGTGTCGGGGTGTTGTGGTCGTAGCCGCGGCTGCTGCGCTTGTCGGCTGCCCTGGCCTGTCGGCCTTGCTCGTAGAGGGACGGCCCGCGGGACGGGACGGGGCGCACGGTCCCCGGCGCACGACGGGTCGGGCGCGGGGTGGATGGCGTGGCGCGGCGGAGGGCTACCCCGGTACCGAGCGCGGCGATGCCGATCGTGACGAGCGCGACCCCGACGCCGCGGCCGAGGACCCAGCCTCCGATCTCGGCCGCGGCCGCGCACCCGACGATCGCGGCGGCGCCGTACTGCTTGCGTCGTCCGTGGCGGGCTGCCCGGCGGATGTTGGCGCGGGCCCGGGCGGGCTGCAGCTTCCGGCTGTGCGCCTTGACCTTCTGGGTGCGGCCCTTCACTACGCGGGTGTGGGTGCGGACCTTGGCCATCACTCCACCCCCACGCCGCGGCGCTGCAGCTTGTCGATGGCTCGTGACGCTTGAGAGCTCACCCGTTCGACACCGGCCATGCCGGCGGCGCACGCCTCGGCGCCTGTCTCGTAGAGCTCCACATCGACCTCGGCGAACACCTGGTCGACCGTGACCTGCCCTGTGATGACGGCCATACGGATCGCGGGCGTGTGGGCGTGGACCGACAGCCAGCCACGGCACACGGTCGGCACGTTGGTGGCGGTCTGCTGGTGGCAGCGGAACACTGCGAGGTTGGGCAGCGACCCGTCGTGCTGGTCGTCGAAGGTGGCGAGCTTGGCGTACTCGTCCGGGTGCCAGACGCCCGGCGGGGTGTCGCGCCGGTACGGGCAGGTGTTGCACGGCCGCGGCGCTGCGAACAGCGGAGCGCTCACTGGCCGCTGGCCTGACGCTCGGCCTCCATGCGCTCCGCCTCGGTGGCTGCAGCCCTGATGATGATTTCTCGCAGGGTCTCCTCCGAGTCGACCGCCAGGCCCTTCAGCTTCTTGTGTAGGTCGCCTGGAAAGTTCTCGATCTTCAGCACACTCATCCCCTACGTCTAGCGCGTCCCGGTCATCCCGGATGGAACACCAAGCGTAACAGGCGGGAAGAGCGGGATGGGCGTTACGCCCGTGCTACCGTGCCGTTCATGTCCACTAAGACCAAGGCGCGGACGCCATGACGGTCTCGCTCGGCCTCCTCCTCCTGATCGTCGTACTGGCCGCCTGGAAGATGAAGGGCGTCCAGCTCCCCCACGTCCTGCTCGGGATGCTGCTGCTCAAGGCCTCCGAGCCGGGCAGCATGGTCGACACCCTCGCCGCCGAGAGCCTCGAGATCTTCACGTCGATCATCAACGCGGTCGCCTCCGGGCTGGGCCAGGGGAACATCGCGTGATGGTCGCACCGGTCCTCCTCGTGAGGTGCGTGTACGGCCTCACCCGTGCCGCCGTCGCGTTCGCCCGCCGTCACCGCGGGTTGACGATCACCCTGCTCCTGACGTGGGCGGTCGCGTCCGGGGGGAAGGGCTGGTGAACACCAACGAGTGGGAGCGCTACGCCACCCACGCGGTGGTGGGGCTCGTGGCCGCGCTCGGCCTGATCGGCGCCGTCAATAGCTTCACGCACGTCGCCGAAGCGGTCCGCCCCTCGTTCGGTGACCTGGCCCCCACGGTCCCGCTCGGCATCGACATCGGCATCGCCGCGTTCACCGGCCTGGACCTGCTCATGGCCCGGATGGGGATGCGGACCCGGTGGCTGCGCCTCGTCCCCTGGGCGCTGGTGGGGACGACCGTGTACCTCAACGTCGCCGGCGAGGTCACGTTGGTGGGCCAGCTCGCCCACGGTGTGCTCCCGTTGCTGTGGGTCGTCGCCGTCGAGGCCGGCGCCCACGTGGTCCGCACCCTCGCCGGCTTGTCGGGTAGGGGTGCGCCGAGGATGGACCGGATCCGGCCCTCCCGGTGGCTGCTCGCCCCGCTGCCCACGTTGCTGCTGTGGCGCCGCATGGTCCTGTGGGAGCTGCGCTCCTACCCGCAAGCCCTCGACCGCGAGCAGGACCGTCTCCTGGCCCGCAGCGACCTACAGGACGCACACGGCGCCGTCGCGTACCGGTGGAAGGCACCGCGCCGCCAGCGGGTCATGTACCGCCTCGGCCGCCTGGCCCCCGCCCAGCTCGACCGACCGGCCCTCACGGCCCCGCCCGCGAGCTCCAACGGGGACGCCGACACGACAGCAGCCGAGTTGATCGCCCAGCAGATGGCCAACAACGGGCAGCGTGTCACCCGCCGGTCCCTCACCGCGAAGGTTCGGGCCGAGGGCCACACGATCGGGACCACGAAGGCCACCGAGATCGCCGGCCGCTACCCATGAACCCGCTGTGGCGTCGCCTGTACCGCGGGGACGTGGCCCCCGGCTGGCTCCGACGTAGGGCCGGCCGGGACCAGCCCGAGACCAACGGGGACCACGACTGGACCCCCGGGTCCGGCGGGGCCAACTGGGACCACGACGACGACGGCCCCGAGGACCAGACGGTCCGCCTGGTCGGGGACCGGCCCACCCGGACCGTGGTCCCACCCCGGCCCTACGTCGCGGAGGACCACTGGACCGAACGGGACCGGAGGCCGCTGGTCCCCGAGGCCCTGCGCGAACCCGCCGACGCCATCCGGTTCGCCGCCAACCACGCCTACCACGTGTCCGCCTTTCACGTGATCCGCCTGCCGAAGTACGTGGGCCTCAACCTGCTGTGGTCGCCCCGTGGCCTCGGCCGCCTCGCCGTGAGTGTGGGCAGGTGGGCGAGGGTCCGCGAGTCGCGTGACGTCGAATGGTCCGCGGCGGAACACGCGATCACGACCCGGGACTACGGGCCCTACATGCGGGTGGCCCGCGAACGCCGGGACCAGGTCCGCTCCCGGGTCCCCGTCGCGGTCCTCGGGACCGCCGCGGCCGTGGCCCTCGTCGTCGTTGGTCTCACGCGGTGGGAGACTGTGGCCCCCACGGTCCTGACCGTGGTCTTCGGTCTCGGCTGGTGGGGCCGGCCGATGGACCGGCCCTACATCGAGTCCGCCGTCACGTCGTCCCCACAGGCCCGCAAGATCACTCCCGACATGATCGTCATGGCCCTCTACGGGGCCAAGCTGTGCAAGGAAGTCACCGGCCCTGACGCCCCGGACTTCGCGGCCCCCGGCGTCTACCGGGAGAAGGCCGGCTACGGGGCCATCGTGGACCTGCCGTTGGGCTTCACCGCCAAGCTGGCGATCAAGCGCAAGACCGACATCGCCGCCGGCCTCCGGATCAGCGAGCGACGCCTGTTCATCGAACAGGCCACCGGACCCCAAGGTCACGCCGGTCAGGTCAAGCTGTGGATCGCCGATGACGACCCGCTCTCCGGGCCCGCGGTCACCTCCCCGCTGGTCAAGGCAGCGAAGTTCGACGTGTGGCAGGAAGTCCCGTTCGGGCAGGACGAGAAGGACCAGCTGGTCGAGTTCCTCATGCTGTGGACCAATGTCCTGATCGGGGCCCTGCCGAGGATGGGCAAGACGTTCGTGCTGCGGCTCCTGATCGCTGCCGCCGCCATGGACCCGTACGTGAAGCTCCTGCTGTGGGACGGCAAGGGCGGCAAGGACCACGCCCCGTTCGAGCGGGTGTGCCACGCCTTCGGTGCCGGCGCCTCCGACGAGGTCGCGAAAGCCCTGCTCGCCACCGCGACGGACCTGGTCCGGGACATGGACGAGCGGTACAAGAAGATGAGCCGCCTCCCCGACGACCGCTGCCCCGAAGGCAAGCTGACCAGGGCACTCGCTAGGGACCGGAAGCTCAAGATGCCGGTCACGTTCCTGGCGATCGACGAGTTCCAGGTCTACCTGCAGAACAAGGCGTACGGCACCAAGATCCTCGAGGCCCTCACGATCCTCGCCCAACGAGGGTCAGGCGCCGGGATCATCCTGGCGCTGGCGACGCAACGGCCCAGCTCGAAGATCATGAACACCGACTTCCGGGACCTGTTCGGCACCCGCATCGCCCTGCGCATGATCACCGACGAAGCCTCCGAGATGATCCTCGGTTCGGGCAGCTCCCGGGCCGGGTTGAACACGTCGAAGTTCCGAGCCACCGACAAGGGCGTCTGCATCCTGCTCGGCGCCGATGACGGGGCTCTCGTCGACAAGGGCGGCCAGACCGTCCACGCCCACCTGATGGACCTCCCCGCCGCCACCAAGGTCGCCAACCGGGCCCGTGCCCTACGCGAAGGCGAAGGCACCCTGACCGGTGTCGCTGCGGGGGAGGAGGACGAGGCCCTCTCGGACCAGGTCCTGAACCACGTCGCCGCCGCGTTCGAGGGCGAGGACAAGGCCCACTCCGCGGTGCTGTGCGCCCGCCTGACTGGCACCTACCCGGGCCTCTACGAGACGTGGGATCAGAGCGACCTCGCCGCCGCCCTCGGCCGGTTCGGGATCGACGCCGGCAACCAGACGTGGGCCACCCCCGTCGAGGGCGGGGCGAAGTGCAACCGCAAGGGCTTCGAGCTGAAACAGGTCCTCGACGTGTTGGTCGAGAAGGCCGGCGAAGTGCCCGATTCACCCCCCGAAACCACCGACTGACGCCCTATCCCCCTATCCCCCTATCGCGCAGATCCTATCCCCCCCGATGAGACCCGACAGGGCCTCTGACCTGCACTCTATCCCCTGACCCTCCACCCCCGATGAGAGCCGAAACCGGCCGAAACAGGGGTTAGCGCCGCGCGCCACCCCAGATAGGAGCACCACATGCAGGCCGACTACGAGTTCACCCAGACCCGGGACGCCCAGGGCACGATCGACCTCGACGAGATGACGGTGAAGGAGTATCGCAACGCCACCTCCGACGAGGAACGCTACGAGATCGTCGCCGACGTCATCACCGCCGATGTCCTCTCCACGCCCGGTGCCGGGGCGCTCTCCCGCTCCGTCAGTTTCAGGCTCGCAGCCGAAACGAAGGAGGCGTGATGGGTGCCATCGCCCGCCTCCTCGGCTTGCAGGAACCATGCCCCGGCTGGACCCACGTGTGGTGGGGGACCGTGAACTGCGAGCTACCCGCCCGGCACCGCGGCGACCACCAGCACGGCAAGCGCCGCTGGCCCTACGGCTAACGGCTGCGCTTCTTGCGGTCCTCTTCGGCCCGTTCCGCCTCTTGGCGTTCGACGGCCTCGGCGATGGCGGCCTCGACCCACTCGGCCCAGGTGCCTGGCTTGCGGACCTGCAGTGCCCGTGCGCGGGCGTGGAGGTCGTCGTCGATCTTCACCACCACGTTTCCCACGGCGGGAGTTCTACCGATTGCGCCCATCGCGAGCGAGTCTTACATCGTCGCCAATGGTGAGACCGTGGACATCGCCGACAATGTCGCCTACCTTCGTGACCACGCGAAGTGGCCCGGGCGACGCCGTAACGACACCCGGGCCGTGGCAATCAACCCCGAGGAGGTTGACAACCATGGGTGAGCCTAGAAGGACCCAGCAGCCAAGTCCCACTGAGGTGGCACAGCTCGCCGGCCGGCTCCACGAGATGGCGGACCGCATCGACGTCGCCACGGTGGCAGAGTTCGCCACAGGTGACGTCTACGCCGCCGGGCAACGCTGCGCCGATGTGCTCGACGACATGCTCACCGCAGCCGGGCACCAGCGCCACCGGGAGATGACGAGGTGACCGACTCCCCGAAGGACTACCGGGCGCCGCTCACACCTGACCGGGTGCGTGAGATCCAGGACCAGGCCCGACACACCGCCGACCCCGACCGGCTGCGCGAGCTCGTCGACCAGCTCGTCTTCCACATCGAGACGTCGCCGTGAGTGACGACGACAGGCCCGTGCTCAACATCACGCCCGGCATGCGCCGCCATCTCAACGTCGTGAAGGGCCAGCGCATGTACCAGGACGAGGGACGCTGGTTCGTGTGGCGCCGCATCGAGCAGCCGCCCTACACGGACGGGGCCGACCGGTTCCGTTGGTGGAAGCCCTGTCACCTTGCAGCCGCGGTGGCGCAGTGGCGCTGGGCCCGTCGGTACTGGGGGCGGGCATGAGCGACCGCAAGCCGGTGATCGCCGTTCAATGGACTGGAGTCAACTTCCCGGCGGTCTGCGACTTCGCGGACCCCGACCGCATCCGGGTAGACGTCCCAGGCGAGCAGCTCAGCCTGTGGGTCGACAAGGCCAAGGCGTGGGCCACGGTGCGGGTCGGCGACTGGGTCGTCGCTGACGACGACGGCGCCGGCTTCTGCCCTTGCCCCGCCGCCGAGTTCGACGGCAAGGCAGTCGAGTAGATCGTGGTCCCCCGCCCGGATGTAACACCGCCCCTGGGCGGGGGGCCACCTGAGTTAACACCCGGTGATAGGTGGTGAACCCTTGTGTTTCCTACGTCACGTGTGGTGAGGTATTTGACTTAACGTGATGTGAACAACGCCGCAGACCTGACCCAGGGGTGGGGATGATCAGGGAGGCAAATCCGGATGGTACGACCGGCAGAAGGCGGTACCCGCAACGACGCGGGGGGAAGCAGCGACAGTGGGAGTGGCGATCTCGCGGTCAGGGTCGAGGCGTTGGAGCGACGGCTTGACGCCATGCTCCTGGTGCTAGAGGGAGCCGCTGGAGCGATCGGCTCAGCTGCCGCCGGAGCGCGACGCCAGTAGCTCCAGGAACCCGTCGTAGATCTTCACGAGGATCCCGCGCTGGTCCGGCTCTAGTCCCCGGTCGGTACGCAGCGTCGTGCGGGTGTCGGTCTCGGGGTCGACGAACCCGGCGAGTCTCAACACGTAGCCCAGGCGTTCACCCAGCAGGGTGTCGATGATCGGCAGGTGTTCCACCTGGACGCCGGCCTTGCCAGTGACGTACCGACTGAGCGTCGGTGCCTTCACGCCGAGTCGCTCGGCGATCTGCTCGCGGGTGTAACCCCGGTCCTCCAGCTCGGCGACGGCGCCAGCGAACGCCTCAGTGAGGTCCGCAGCGTCGGGCACGCTTGCGATTGTCGTACGGAACGTACGTCGTGCGCAAGATGCAATTGTCATTCAAGTACCACTTGTGCCGAACCAGTATTGCGGATACTGTACTGCTCGTGCCGAATCAGACCGCAGCCGAGGTGCAGGAGAAGTGGGCCGAGAAGCTCCGCATGGAGCGTGCCCGCCGTGACCTGAACCAGGCGACCGTCGCCGAGATGGCCAAGGTCACGGCGGCCACCATCAGCAGAGCAGAGAGCGGCATCGGGAGCCTCGACACGTTCCTCGCTATCGCCGCCGCCCTCGGCATCAACCTCCTGGGGGAGTCGTGAGCGGACTCACCGACCTCCTCCACGTGACCACAGGCATCGCCAACGACGCCGATATCCCCACCGACCACGATGGCGCCCACGACCTGATCGACGCGGTCGACGACACGACCGAAGCACTCGACGGACTGCGCGACCGCCTCGTCCGCGTGTGCATCGACGACCCGAATCGTTGGGGTATCTGCCCGACCTGCGGGCTCTCGCTGCAGCGGCCGTCGCAGATCGCCGGTCCCCACAACCCCGGCGAGCCGCTGTGCTTCAAGCCCGTCGTCCCCGCTCTGTGGGCCTACCGCCAGTACTGGCGGTGCCGCCGGCTGACCAGCCGCGTGTTCCACCGGGCCCGCTACAAGGCCGGGCTCGTCGCCTCCGATGACGCCGCGCTCCTGCGCCGGAAGGGTGCGTGATGGCCGACACCCAGGAGCGCGACATCCCGGCGAGCTTCCGCGACCCGGTCGTCCTCGCCGACACCGCCCGCGTCTTCCGCATGGCCCGGGCCCGCTGCCGTTGCCCGCAGGACTGTCCATGTGGACGCGGCAAGCAGGAGGCGAGCTGATGTGGCGCCGCTCCAGCCGTTGCGGTGCGGACCACGTCACCGAGCAGTGCGTCGAGGTGGCCTCGTGCCCCGGTCATTGCGCGACGGGCGTCGTCTTGCGCAACAGCCGCTTCCCCAACGGTGACCAGGTCCACGCCGACCATGACGAGTGGCAGGCGTTCGTAGCCGGGGTGAAGGCAGGAGAGTTCGATGACCTCGCCTGAGCCCACTGTCGGAGGGACGCCGGCGGAGCTGACTGCCGTCCCGTCCGCGCCCCTCCGACGCCCAACGTGGCGCCGCTTCCTGGCGGCGTGGGACCGGCAGCTCGACGAGGCCCGCGAGCTCGAGGCAGGTGTGTGGTGACCGCCCTCCTGGACTCGATGTCCTACGCCGACATGGCCGCCTACGTCGTCGCTGTCGCGGTGACCGCGACGGCGGGCACGGTGCTGTGGCTGCTGGGCCGCTGCACCCTGCGGGTCTGCGCCGTGTGGGCGCTGTGCCTCGCCACCGCCGGCGGCTTGAGCCTCACGCCGGCACCTGAGCTGACGTACACCCGGTCGTTCGACACGACCGGCATCGAGGAAGGCGCCGCGTGGGGTGGCTTCGTCCTGTTCTCGCAGTGGTGGGAGGAGACGCCGTGAGCTGGGACGCCTACCTCACCGACGACCGCGGCCACACCGAGGGCGACTGGAACTACACCCACAACTGCAACGGCATGATCGCTGAGGCTCTCACCGATCTCGGCTGCGTCAACGCCAAGGCGACCCCCGACGACCACCCGATCTGGAAGGCCATCGGCCCGCCCTGGTGGAAGCGCCTCGACGGCTGCGACGGACCCACCGGCGCCGCCTTCCTAGACGCTCTGATCCGACAACTTGAGTCGAATCCCGTGCGGTACAGCGCCATGAACCCGGCGAACGGGTGGGGTAGCTACGAGACGCTCGTGAAGGTGCTCACCGGGATGCGTGACGCTGTCCCCGAGTGGCCGACGACCTGGCGGGTCCACGGATGACGGCCTCCCTCGTGCGTCGCTTCTGGGCGCTCGTGTTCGCGGCGATGGCCCTACTGGCCGTGGGCTGCGATGACCCCGACCCTTGCGACCCCGATTGCCCGCCTACTCAGTGCGGGGAGGTCGGCTGTGACGGCTCCTGACCCACGCCAGGAGGAGTTCAACCGCCGGGCGGTGAACGTCATCAGCGTCGTCACGGTCGTGGTGGTGCTCGCGGTGCTCCTCGCCGCGGTCCTGTCGGGCGACAGCGAGTCGTCGTCCTGTCTCCTGCTCGTGGCCGGGGCGCAGAGTTGCCCGCCCTGTTCCCCGGCCACCTTCGCCCGGCGGCACCACTCCGCCGCCGGGGCAGCTGGGTCCGGCCTTGCCGCCATGGCCGGGCCCAGCGTCGATGTCCGACGACTGCAGGGTTCCCAACCCGCTGTGGTCGTCGGCTACCCGCTGGCCTGTAGCACGCACCCAGGGGACGCCACTCGGCTGGGACGTGACGAGACCCGGGGCGGTAACGGCGCCCTGAGGTCCGGGCCGGCGGGCTCTTCCTCATCGGGGCGTCGTGCCCCTCGACCCGGGGAGGCGTCCTGTCCGCCCGCCGCGCCCCTCGGGTCGGGGAGCAGGGCGTCCGGAGTCCATACGTGCCAGCCACACGGCGCCCCCTTTGGGGGACGGCACGTGCTGCAAGTCATGGACGCAGCCTCCGAACGCCCGCACCTGACCTGACCTGACAACAAGAAACCCCGACGACCGAGTGCGTGGAGCGCAGGTCGCCGGGGTCCCGGAACGAGGTACATCGTATGGCAACCGAGGAACGCATCGCTCGCATCGAGTCCACCCAGCTCGGTCCTGAGGACCACGGCATCTTCACCGCGATGGTCCATCTGGACTATGGCGGCAGCGCCCAGGGCGCCGGCGGCTACGACCTGCGCGGTGGCCGGTCCTGCTACCGGTTCATCGAAGGCGTCTTGCAGGCGTGCAACGTCGACTGCTGGGAGAAGGTGCAGGGCTGTACCGTGCTCGCCCTCATCGAGGACGAGAGGGTGTGCGGCCTCAAGTCGCTGCCGTTCGCCCGCTCCCCGCACACCTTCCGCTTCGAGGACATCTACGTCGGCGGTGAGTCGTGACCGCCCTGTTGTTCGCCGCTGCCGAGTCGGGCATCACATGGCCGGACGTCGCCCTGACCGCCGTGCTCGTCTTCGGCTTCGTCGCCTTCCTCTGGGTGATGGCGCGATGAGGCCCACCCTCTCCTTCGACACCACGCTGCTGTTCCCCGACAAGCCGTTCGTGCTCACCCTGCCCACGGACCACGAGCCCATGGTCGTCTACCTCGATCCGGTGCAGCTCGCCGAGTTGGTCGCTGAGGGCGACGCCGAAGGCCAGCTGTGGAAGCAGTCGAACTGCCGTCACCAGCTCAACCTCCGCTGGGCTGTGACCCTCGATACCGACCGGTTGACGGGGGACTGCATGTGGTGCGGGCTCGAGGTCGTCATCGAAGCCGATGGAACTGTCGTGCCGGTCGACCGGGGGAGTGCGACGTGAAGCGCTTCACCCTCACCCACGACCACTTGCGTCTGCTCCGTGCGGCCTACGTGGGGTGGAACGACTGCGAGTACGGCGCTCCCGAGATTGACCCGAAGCGCCCCTACGGCAACAGCGACGTCGAAGGCGACATCGCCCGCATCCTCGCGTGGGTCCTGTTCAAAGATGCCGACGGCGACCTGCACTTCACGAGAGAGCAGCAGGACCGGGCGAGCCAGCTGCACCGGGAGACGCAGGACGCCCTGAGCATCGTCATCGACCTCGGTGAGGTTCCGCTCGGCAACTACGCCCACGACCGCGACGTCGGCTGGTTCGTCGTCGACGACGAGTCAAGCGCCGCCGAGACGCTCCGCCAGTTGCACCGGCTGCGGGGTGACTCGTGACCGCCCACGACCAGTACCTGGCGAACCTGCGGGCCGAGCTCGCGGACGCCACGTGGATGACGGAGCGCGGCCCACGCCGGCCCACGGACGCGCAGTGCCGCGCGGATAAGGCCCGCTACGACGCGGAGGTCCCGTTGCATCCCGACACCGTCGCCGCAGGGGAGTGGCAGGACGACGAGTCCGAACGCGACCCGCTCATGGAGGACGACGTGCCCATCGGCTACGACCCGACGTGGTGGGGGGCGGGGCTGTGAGCACCGTCTCGAAGCGCACCGTTACCACGACCCGCCACGAGTACGTGGTCCCGGCCCCAGTCGACCGGGGAGCGTGCGTCTCCGATGTCCGGAAGGCCATCGACTGGGCCTTGCTGGACATGCCCGAGGGCCGGCGCAGCTACGACGACGCCTGCAGGGTCGAGGCCCGCGACGACGAAATCGTCGTGTGGTGGCCCGACGGTCAGGTGACGTCGTGATGGCCCTCCACGGAGTAGCCGAAGCCTGCCTGCGTCATCCCGACGGAGGGTTCGTGCGCTGCTACTGCAAGGCCTGGTTCTCGTCGCCGGTCCTTGACGAAGCCACCGAGGCGTACCGCAACCACATGGTTGAGGGCGTCCTGCCGCAAGGGGAGCAGTCGTGAGCGCCACCGAAGAGCCGAAGGCGGCGCATGTCATCGAGGCCCTGTGCCGGGTGATGCGTGACCTGCCGTCGATCGAGAAGGGCGGCCAGGCCGACCCGAAGCAGGGCGGCTACCGGTACCGGGGCATCGACCAGATCACCCCGCACACCCAGGAGCTGTTCGCCCGCCACGGCGTCCTGTTCACCCCCCGCGTCATCTCCTTCGATCTGCGCGAGTTGATGGTCAACGCCAAGCCGTGGACCGACGTCGTCGAGGAGATCGAGTACGACGTCTACGGCCCGGGCGGCATCGAGGACAAGATCGTCATCGGCCCCATCCTCGCTATCGGCCGGGACAACTCGGACAAGGGCGGCAACAAGTGCCTCACCCAGGCCATGAAGTACGCCCTGCTGCAGACGTTCCAGATCTCGGACCCGGTCGACGACGCCGACGGCACCACGCACGAGGCCGATGCCCGTAGCGCCGAACCCGCTGCAGCGAAGGCCCAGATCGTCGCGGTCAAGCAGGCCATCGCCGGTCTGACCGCCGAGCAGTGGCCACCGCTGCAGGAGTGGTCGAGGAAGCAGAACCTCCCGGAGCCTGACCGTCTCACCGCCAAGCAGGCCGAGGCCGCGCTCGCCTACCTCGCGGAGCTGACCGCCACCGATGACGGGTCAGGGCCGACCGTCGCCGGTCCTGGCCCCGACCCGGCGCCTACAGGGTTCGACGCTGAGGCCAAGTACATGGCCGACCACGCAGAGAAGGGGGCGAAGTGAGCGAGCCGAGGTGGATTGAAGACGGCGACGTCGAGTTCCCCGACTACGACACGTGCCCCTACTTCCGGCGGTCGTTCAAGCTGCCCGGCCACGACCCCGCCGGCATCTGCGCCTTCGGTTGCTACGAGGAGCCCATCTGTGTGACGGGCGTCGACAAGACCGAGGCCGAGTGGGAAGCGCTGAAAGCCGGTGTCGACGAGAGCCTGGACGGGTCGTGACTGCCCGCGAGATTCCGACGTGGGAGTTCGCGTGCGACCGCTGCGGCTACGTGGACTCGACGGACGACCGGTGGGAGCGGCGCCGCGGCCTCGACTTCTGCCCCGGCTGCGCCATCGACCTCTACCGGTTCCTGCTGAACCTGCCGGTCGACCCGATGCCAGCCGGTGAGCGCTACCGGTACACGCACCTCGGCGGCCGAAGCGACTACGGCGAGCAGCTGGCGGCGAAGGGGGTGGGGTGGTGACCGCCGTTCTCGAGGTTGGCATGTCGGTCGGTTCAGCCAACCGCATCGTCTCGCTGCGCTGGTTGAAGTCCCGTGGCTGGCGGGCGAAGGACTCCACCGGGGCGAGCTACTACCAGCGCGGCCCCGGCCACGGCACGACCGGCCCGTCGTTCGCTGACGGCCTCGTCACGGTCACCCCGGTGGGTAGCGAGCTGACCCCCTGGCCCCCACCGGAAGGCCAGGGACGCAAACGGATGCGGCCGACGTCCCCGACGAACAAGCGGTGGAACGCCCCCGGCCGCGCCCGACCCGACGAGCCGCTGGCCGACGTCTGCGAAGCCGCCATCCCCGGTGTGTGTAAGGGACGGCCGACCGACCGGCACCACATCATCCCCCGCGGGCCCGGGTCCAGCGACGAGGCGTGGAACACGCTCGATGTCTGCGGCACCGGCTGCCATCGCCACATCCACCGTCACGGTGCCTGGGCCCGTGAGCGCGGGTTCCTCCGTAGGGCCGGTGCGTCGTGACCCGCCTCATCCTGTTCGCCGCGTTTGTCGCCACGGTGGCCGGCGCCAACTGGGCGCTCGCCCGCTACGGCATCGTCCCCATCGGCTTCGGGCTGGAAGCCCCGGCTGGGGTGTACTTCGCCGGGCTGGCGTTCGGTCTCCGTGACGCCCTGCATGAGCGGGGTGGCCGACGCCTGGTGCTGGCCGGCATCGCCGCCGGGGCGCTGCTGTCGTACGTGATCGAGGACGCCGACCGCATCCCCGGCGGCCACGCCCCGATCGCTGTCGCCTCGGCCCTGGCGTTCGCTGACAGCGAACTGGCCGACCTTGCTGTGTACGAGCCTCTCCGACGCCGCCACTGGCCTTCAGCCGTTGCGCTGTCCAACACGGTCGGCGCGGTCGTCGATTCCGCCCTGTTCCTCACGCTGGCCTTCGGGAGCCTCGACCACCTGACCGGCAACGTCGTCGGCAAGGTGGTCATGGTCGCCGTCGCCTGGCCCCTCGTCTGGTGGGCACGTCGTGCTGTACCTCGCCACAGCCTCCGGCCCGCAGGTACGTGACGCCATGGCCACCGGACTTCTCGGCCAGATGGTTACCCCCGACGCCGGCAACCGGGTCGTCGACGGCACCCGGTGGGCGATCGACAACGGCTGCTTCGCCGCACGCTGGACCCCGGAACGCTGGCTCGCCACCCTCGACCGCCATCAGCACCTGGCCGCCGACTGCCTCTTCGTGGTCGTCCCCGACGTAGTGGCCGACGCCCAAGCCACGAACGAACGCTGGGCACGCTGGCACGGCGCCGCCCGCAACCGCGGCTACCGCACGGCCTACGTCCTCCAGAACGGCGCCACCTCCTTCCCCCCGTGCTCGGCCGTGTTCATCGGTGGCGACACCCCGTGGAAGCTCGGGGTTGAGGCACGCGCTCTCGTCGCTGAGGCCAAGGCCCGCGGACTGTGGGTGCACATGGGCCGCGTCAACTCGCTACGCCGCCTCCGCTACGCCGCTGCGCTCGGCTGCGACTCCGTCGACGGCACGTTCCTCGCCTTCGGCCCGGACCACAACCTCCCCCAACTCCTGCGCTGGCTCCGCTGGGCCCACGAACCCACCCTGTTCGAAGGTGCATCGTGACCGCCTCGACTGTGGTGCGCCGCCACTGGCCGACCGTCCGCGCTCTCGCCATCGAGTTCGTGACCGGCCGCCCACCGCGCCCATCCACCCGGCTGCAGCGTCTCGATACCCGCTGCCCGGGCTCGCTCGGCCGGGTGGCCCGGAAGGACGTCATCGCCGGCGTCGTCGGATGTGAGGTGTGCGGGCACATCGTCAACATCTGCCAGCACCCCGACGGCGGACCCGGCCCGTTCGTTGTTGAACACGACCTCGAAGGCAAGGAGCTGGCCTGATGGCCCAGTGCGTCGATTCGTTTACCTACGACGAGGACACCCTGTTGTACTGCGTCCAGAACAGCGACCACGAAGGCCCGCATCGAGCCGAGGACTGCGAGGGCTTCGGACAGATCGGCCCGGCGACGGTGCCCGTCCGGTTCACGGTGCTGTGGCAGGTCGAGACATGACCGCCATCCGCAGACCCCCACCGAGGGCAACGAAGACGCTCGTGGTCGCTGCCGCCTGCGCCACTGCCCTGTTGCTGGTCGCCGTGCTGTGGATGACGTTCATGACTTGGCCGTGGCCCACGACCGTGTGCGTGGGGCTCGTCGTTGGGTTCGTGTGCGGCCTCATCCTCGGTGACCGCCGCGCCGACCTGGAGCTGGTGTACCAGCGCAAGGACGCCGCCGTGGAGGGCGCGATGGACGTGGCGTTCTCGGCGCAGCAACTGGAGCAGCGCATCTCTGGTGAGCACCCGGAGGGCGACGTCGAGCAGTACGACTGGGCAGCCGAGGACGACATCCCCGAGCTGCCCCAGCCCCCGACCTACCTGCGGAGGTTGTGGTGAGCGGCGTCCCTGTGCTGTGGCACTTCACGTGCGACCACGGCCACGCCGGCATCGGCAAGCGATGAGTCGCACCCTGCCGACCGAGTGCCCGCATGGCCGCACCCTCGACTGGGGCGACTTCGGTCCTGACCCCGACGACGGGTCCGTAGGCGCCGAGCACTGCCCGTGGTGCAACCAGCCACAGGACCTGGTCGACCGCTACGGACCCGCTGTGGTGCTGTGGCTCGGCCGGCTGCTGATGGCCAGCGGCAGCGTCCTCGCTGCGCTGTCGACCATCGGCCTCGTCCGTGACCCGAACATCGGCTGGGTCGCGGTGCTCGCAGGCAACGGCGTCATCTGCGTCCTCGGCGTGTGGATGGCCAGCGATACCGATGCCACCTCCTACCCATCGCCCAGCGACGACCCCACCACTGGAACGGAACGATGAGCGACCCCATCGACTTCATCACCCACAACGACATCGAGACCCTCTACGCCTACACGGTCGCTGTCCTCGCCATCGGCGTCTGCGCCGCCCTCGCTGTCGCCAACAGCAGCTTGGGGTCGAAGTACCGGCAGGTCCGCATCGACCTCCAAGCCGAACAACGCAACGGACGGGCCCGCGACCGCGAGCTCATGCAGCTCCGCTGGGAGAACAGCGTGCTCGTCGGCACCCAGCTGACGGCGGAACAGCACCTCGGACTCGACACCCCGGCCAACTTCAACCCGGGACCGCCACCCGCTTGGGCGTGGGAGCCACTCCCCGACGACGTCCCCGACCTCGCCTACCCGACCCCCGGCGACATCGCCGCGATGGCGGACCAGACCGCCGAAGTCGACATGGCCGCGTACCTCGGGGAGTGGCGGGTACCCGCACTGGCTGAGGGGGTGCCGGCGTGACGGTGTCCAGTCACGGCTTCATGTGGATGGGCCAGCCGTTCAGCTCGTGCGATGAGTGTGGGCGCCCCGCCTGGGAGCACTCCGGGATGCACGAACCCGGAGCACTGTTCGACGTTAACGACCTCGGCACCATCCGTCCATGGCGTGACGGCGAAGCCGACGCAATCAAGGCGAAGTGGGCCGACCGATGACCCCGACCCGCGACCAGGTGCGAGCGGCCGTGGAGGCGTACGGCTCCCAGCTCGACATCGTCCCGACGCTCGACGGCATCACCGACGCCGTCATGGACGTCCTGTGCGATGCCGAGTTGGACGCCGAGGGCGAACTACGGGAGCAGCTGACCGCACGCTACGAACAACGACTGGCGCAGGCACAGGCCGAGGCCCCGCAACCGAAGGTGCTGTGGAAGGGCCGCACGATGCAGGCGACGCACCGCAACATGACGAACACGGGCGACGTCCCCATCGAGGGCTACTCGGTGCTGACGGCCCGGTTCAATGTGCCGCACCAGACCGCCGTGGTCGTTGTGGAGGACACCGCCCCACCAGACACCGAGGACCCGCCGGGAGGCACCCAGTGAGCCGCCACGAGCCGTTGATGGGCGTCTTCGCTCACCTCATCGGAGAGGAAATGGCCAGCCAGGATCTGTCGCAGGCCGAGTTCGCCCGCCGTACCGGCGCTTCGACCAAGCACGTCAACCAGTTTCTGGGCACTCGCACCGGGGTCAGTCTGCCGATGCTCGACTACTGGGCGCACGTCCTCGGCTGCCGATGGGAAGTCCGCCTACGACCGGTCGATGAGGTCCCCGAGTGACCGCCTACGAGGACGCTCTGTGGGTCGTGGGCGACGTGCTCGCCGGTCTCGACCCCACCCAGCCACACAGCACCCAAGCCGCCAAAGTGCTCGACGCCCTCACCGGGGACCTGCACGCCGAGCTCGCCATCGAGGCGGGCGGATTGGAGCGGGTCGGGTTCGTCTGGGACACCAGCCAGGGACGTCCCCAGTGGTCCGGTGTGGATGGCATCGGGCACGCGACCGAGCGGCCCGTGTACAGGCTCACCAAGGAGAGCACCGATGGCTGACGAGTACGGCATCACGCCGGTGGGCGACGACACCTCCTACGCAGCCGAGCGAGCAGAACAGGCTGCTGCTGGTCCCTCTGTCGGTCCTGCGGTGTCGCAATCGATTGAACATAGCGACACCGGGTTGTCGACCGCCTCGACGACGGTGAGCTACCGGTCACTCGCCGCAGCGCTCCTCGCCGCACCCCACCCGGTCACCGCGATCGCTCACGAACTCGGGGACCAGGCCGGTCGGCTCAACGCCATCGTCAGGCGACTCGACCACCTAGAGGCCCGACTCAACCAGCGCCAGGCCGCTGACCCTGCTGGGGGAGCCACCGCGCGCAAGGACGAGAACGATGGGTGACCGGAGCGGGCGCCGCCCGGTGCGCCAAGGCGGCCCGCTGTTCGATCCTGGCCCGGTCCTGGCGATGTTCCCCTCGGGCACGTCGTGCCGGGAGATGGCCGAGAAGATCGGTGCGACGGAGCCGGCGGTGAGTCAGTGGCGCCTCGGGAACCGCCGGATGAGCCCGGCCAGCGCCGACACGGCCGCCACTCGGCTCGGCATTCACCCGTCCCTGCTGTGGCCTGACTGGGATAGCGCCCAGGAGACCTGTGGCAACGGGCACCGGTGGGCGGACCAGGAGCGCCAGCGTCCATGTGACCGGTACCGGCGGTGCGCTGCGTGTCGTACCGACACCGAGCGTCGGCGCGGGACGCGCCGGGTTCGACGCAAGGAGACCACCACCACGCGGGATGGTGCGACGTGAGGGTCCAGCTAGCCACCCCCCGCCAGCGCCACCGGTCCCGCCCGCTGGGCCGATTCAGCTACAGACAGGACCGGTTCGGCCTGATGCCTGCCGGCCTGCACCTCAACCGTCTCGGTGACCGCCCCGGCCGATCGGGCCGGCACATCATCGGCTGCTGGCTCAAGGTCGGCAACCGCTACCTGTCGTGGGTGTGGCCTATCCGCTTCGAGGTCAACCGGTGACGGTCCTCGCCGCCGCTGTGGCAGCCGAGTGGACGAGCCTGCCCACCGACGAGTTGCGGACCAGGTCCGCCGACCTGGTGACGAACACCCCCGCTGACGCCGTCGCCCTACTGGCATGGCTGGTCGCCCAACACGGCATCGATGCCATCAAGGTGGAGTCCGAGGCCCGCCGCACCGCGGAGGCCGTCCGCGAAGCAGACCGGTACCGCACCCTGTGGAGCGCTGCCGCTTCCTGCCTTCACCACAACCTCAAGCGCCTCGGCCGGGCACGTGGGGCCGACGAACGCCGGGTCCTCGCCCACGCCGCCGGCGCCGGTGGTCCGTGCTGGTCGGGCGCCACCGACGGATGGCTCCCCGACGCAGTGACACCCGACACTTCCGCCCAACCCGCTGAGGTGGTCGCCGTCGAGCCGACCCTCTTCGACACCGCACCCGAGCTGACGGGTCAGGCCCCTACGTGACCGCCTGCTGGGGGAGAGCCGAGGTGTCGACATCGTGAGCGCGGTCGACCGTGAGCAGGTGCGGGCGCTGGTTGAGCGCATGACGCCCCCCGGGCTGCCCGACCAGGTGCGCCACCTGGTCGTGAACACCTGGGTGGTCGAGTGGATGACCCTGCTGGGCGAATCACCTACCTACGAGGTCGCCCGCGTTGGGCCGGTGACGTCCGCCAACGGCCGCCGGGTGATGTTCGTGCTGACCGAGTACGAGGTCGCCCAGGAGCCCAACCCTGCTGGGGGAGCCACCACGGAGACGACCGGTGAGTGAGCCGCATGAGAGCGCGTTCCTCGTTGAGCCCGGGTGGGGCCGCTCGATCTGTACCCGCCCCTGGCCCGGAGAATCGTCGGTCCGGGCGCTGTTCTACGACGACGGCACGTGCAGGATCGAGCACAAGTGCAAGGTCATCGGTGGCGTGCAGATCATCTGCGCCCCCGCGCTCCGCCTCGCCGATGGCCACACGATCGTTGCCGAGGATCCGCTGACGGTCACCCCTTCGATCCTGTGCCCTGACTGCGGGCTCCACGGCTTCATCACCGAGGGCCGGTGGGTGTCGTGCTGACCTCACTGCGGCCTCTTCGTGGCCCCAGGGTGCGGTACCCGGATGGGTGCGTTGGGCACCGGCCGCTTGTAGCGCTCCGGGGCTTTGTAGGGGACGGGCGGCGGGAGCAGAGCGTGCGCGGCCTCGGCCGCAGCTTTCGCCCCGTCGAGGGTCCCGTACGTGACGTCACCGATCCGGTCGTTGTGGACCACCGGCAGCCACCTGCCATCCGACGCCGGCACCACGTGGGCGGCAACCCAGCCGCCGTCGTGGCCCCGCCACGAGCCGCCCCAATGCTCCTCCTCCCACAGCAGCATGAGCCGAGGTTACGAACAACTGTTCGCAGGAGTCAACGGTGACGGTCCCGTACTACACCGACGACAAGGTGACCCTGTACCTGGGGGACATGCGCGAGGTGCTGCCCGAGCTCGGGCGGCCCGGGGTCGGTATCGAACCCGACTGTTGCGTCACCGACCCCCCTTACGGTGAGACGTCGCTGCTGTGGGATGTCTGGCCCGACGGCTGGCTCCCACTGGTCGCGGACGTCACCCGCTCCATGTGGTGCTTCGGCAGCATGCGCATGTATCTCCGCCACGGGTCGGAGTTCGACCGCTACTGGAACCTCTCCCAGGACGTGGTGTGGCGCAAGCAGAACGGCACCGGCTTCGCCGCCGACCGCTTCCGACGGGTGCATGAACATGTCCTGCACTGGTACCGGGGCGCCTGGAACCTCATCCACCACGACACCCCCCGGACCCACGTCGGCATCAAGGAACGCGACCGCTCGATCAAGCAGGGCGCCGGCCACGCCCGCCACATGGGCAAGATCGGCGACCAGGGCGCCTGGGTCGATGACGGCACCCGGCTCATACCCTCGGTGCTCGAGGTCCCCAACATGTGGCGCCGCGGGGCCATCGCCCCCACCGAAAAGCCGGTAGCGCTGCTCGACCCGCTCATCCGCTACGCCTGCCCACCTGTGGTGTCGGTCCTGGAGTGCATAGACTGTGGACGTGAGCGAGGACCGAGGGTGCCAGTGGTGCGGGCTACCGACAGCACTGGGCAAGCGGGGCCCCAGGAAGTTCTGCAACAACGCTTGCAAGAGCGCGTCCCAGCGAGCGACGCCGGAGACGACCTGCCCGATCTGTGGACGCCAGTTCCACGCCCGCAACCACACGGGGCGACCGTCCCAGCGGACATGCTCGCGGGAGTGCGCAGCGCAAGCGGCGCGTCTGAAGCCAAAGTCCTGCGAGGAGTGCGGGGCGACGTTTCAACCACTGGCGAACTCGACCAGGTTCTGCTCCCGTCGTTGCGCGATTCCGACGATCGGCCGCGGCAAGCGGAAGCCATCGCTGCGAACGCAAGCCGGCTACGTGATGCTCTACCGGCCGGGTCACCCGATGGCGACCAAGGCGGGCTACGTCTTCGAGCATCGACTGGTGATGGCCGAGGTGCTGGGACGTCCGCTCCGGACGGACGAGGTGGTGCATCACCTCAACGAGATCAAGGACGACAACCGGCCAGGGAACCTGAAGGTCTTACCGAAACGGGAGCACGATCGCATCCCCAAGCCGTCGCCGAAGCCGATCCAGTGCCCGCACTGCCACGGCATGATCGGCGTCTCGGGTCGTGTCCGAACTGTGGTGGCCCTCTAGCCCTCAGCGAACGGCCAGGCCTGGTCCTCGACCCGTTCGCTGGGTCCTGCTCCACGCTCGTCGCTGCCCGCGAGGCCGGCTACAAGGCCATCGGCATCGAAGCGGACGAGGCGATGGCCGAGAAGGCCGCCCTCAGGCTCGCCGCCGCACCGCTCGACCTGTGGAGCCCGGCGTGATGGTCCTGTACGACCCCGACGACAAAGCGACAGGCATCCGAGGCGACGACTGGGCGCCCTGCACCCGCTACGACTGCGTCGGCCTCCCGCTGCACGACCACGTGTGGGTGCCGTTCCCACCCGAGCTCGTCACCCACCCGTTCTCCGCCAGCCACGGCGAAGGCCGCGACATCGACCGCTTCTACGTCGACTGGCGTGCCGTCGCCTACGAGGCCACCACCGGACGCCGCTTGCTCCCACACGGCCAGCTCGCCCTCGACTACCTCGACACGGAGGCCACCCATGGCTGACATCAGCGTCATCGTCGACCTCACCATCACCGAGTACGCCGACGGCAAGGTCCGCAACCGCTGCGTGCTGCGCCGTGAAGGCGCCGGCAGCTACCTGAGCACCGCCGAGCGGGTCATGCGAGCGCTCGCCGCCGCAGAGGAACTCACAGCCGACACGGAGGCCACCCCATGACGGCCGAGACCCCGCGCCGCAAGCTGACCCTGCGCGAAGCATGGGAACTCTGCGACCGCTGGGACCAGGACTACGAGGCCACCATCGTGCGAGGCCGCGACGGTGAGCGCTGGGGCTTGAGCGAACGCGAGCGGCGTCGGCTCCGGCGCCTAGCAAGGAGCGCTGCGAGTGGCTGACCCGCGTGACCGTCGTCGGGCCGTCGTCGGTCTTCTGGACCTCGACGCGACCACGTGGATGCGCCGAGCGTCCTGTCGGACAGCTGAACCGGGCGCCCTGTTCCCCATCGAGTACGCCAAGCAACGCCAGGTAGTCGAGCACTGGTGCACCGGCTGCCCGGTCCGTACCGAGTGCCTCGAGTACGCCCTGGAGCGCAACATCGACCACGGCGTGTGGGGCGCCACCGAGAAGGAACGCCGCATGCTGCGCCGGGTCCGAAGGATGGCGCAACGTGCCGGGTGACACGGGTGACACGGGTGACACGACGCTCGCCCGGGAGCTGCTGGGCCTGTGGTCCGAGCTGCTCGACCACGGGGCGAAGGTCTCGCAGGTGCCGTTGGACTCGTCGCCGGAGGTGCTCCGGGCCCGCATCTTCCACGAGACCCGCCGGCTGCGAGCGATGGCCGAACGGGAAGCGTCGTGAGTTCCGACCTCGGTGCAGGCGTGTACGAGACGCCGGACGAACCACCGGTGAACGGCCGCGTCGGGCCGGGTGTGCCATCCCTGCTCACCTGCCCAGCATGCGGCCTGCACGACCAGGCCGAACGCTCACCGCACCCGGACTGGCCGTACATGTGCGGCCAGTGCTGGACGCTGTTCGCCGGCACCGAGTTGGAGTGGCAGCGGATGCGCAAGCACCGGGACGCGGCGACGAAACGCCGCGAGGACCCGCCGGCGCCGTTGCCGCCGATGCGCTCCCACAAGTCCGACCGCGTCGAACCGATCACCGAACGAGTGAAGGAGAACGACGACCAGTGACGGCCTTTCCCGTACCGGAACGGGTGTTCCCAGCAAGTATGCTGAGCAGGGAAAACGTAGTGCCGGCGGCGTCGCTGAGAACGACCCGCCGGCTGGCCAGCAACCTGCATAGAGGAGCTGACATGTTGGATGGTACGGCCTCGCTGATGTGCGAGGTGACTGGGTGAGCCTCGTCAACTCGGAGACGGGTGAAGTCCTGGCCCCTTCGGCAGGGTTGTTCAAGTACGCCAACCCACGGGGCCTCGACTTGCCGGAGGGCATCCCCTTTGAGGACTGGGCTGCTGTGGGTGAAGTGCTGCGCTCGATGGAGGGCAGCATCATGTGGTGGCTGGGGGACTGGTGGCGCTACGGCGAGCGGTCCTACGGCGAGGCCTCATCGCAGGCCGCTCCGACCGGCTATTCGGGTGAGACATGCAGGCAAGCCGCTTGGGTGGCCGACAAGTTCGCTGAAACCGTACGACGTCATACGGATCTCTCGTTCGGCCATCACTACGCAGTGGCAGCGCTGGAGCCGCCCGAGCAGGACGAGCTGCTGGAGTTGGCCGTAACGGGCGATGAAGACCGGCCGTCGCCGTGGTCTGTACAGGCGCTTCGCTCCGAAGTTCGGCGGCGCAACGGCGAGCGCAAGCGCCAGCAGTACCTCGCCGGCCGCGCAGCTGCCGGTGTCGTCTGGTACCTGGATGCCGTCGAGTGGCTGAAGGACCAGCCGGAGGGTGGAGCCGATCTGCTGCTCACCGATCCGCCGTACTCGACCGACGTGGATGACATCGACTCGTTCGCTGCGTGGTGGCTGCCAGTAGCGCTCAGCCGACTGAAGCCTGACGGCCGCGCCTACGTGTGCATCGGTGCCTACCCTCCCGAGCTCCGCGCCTACCTCAACGTGCTCAGCGGCGAGGATTGGCACTTCGAGAACGTCCTCGTGTGGACGTGGCGCAACACCATCGGCCCCGACGGCCACGGCTACTCACCGAACTGGCAGGCCGTCCTGCACATCGTTGGCCCCGATACCCCGCCCCCGACGTTCGACGGCCTCGTCGACCGGTTCTCAGTGCTCGACATCTCAGCACCAGACGGACGGCACGATGGCCGTCTGGACCCGTGGCAGAAGCCGGACGACCTGGCCGACAAGCTCATCACGCACGCCGGGGCATCCGGCGGCGTCCTCCTCGACCCCTTCGCCGGCACCGGGACGTTCATCGACGCCGGCTACCGAGCTGGCATGGAGGCCCTGGGTGCCGACATAGATGAGGGCAGGCTCGCTCTGTGTGCGGCCCGAGGGATCGAAGTGCGCCGTGGATGAGCGCACCCGCACCGACTTCGAGCGCCAGAGACAGGAGTTCGAGGAGCTAGTCCTACCGGTCGTCAGGCCGATGATCGTCGGCGACCCGAAGGATCTGATCATCTCGGTGGAGGGCACGCCA
>DATHJB010000184.1 GCA_035316325.1 Acidimicrobiales bacterium | reverse complement strand
CGACAGCCGACATCGTTTCTCGACCTGGACGGAGCCGCGCTATGACCCACATGCCAGCATCCATCGCTTTCATGACACAGAACGGCCCACCGCGGGCCGTTCTCTATCTCCGGGTGAGCACACCCGGACAGGTCAAGACCGACTACGACCCTGAGGGCCTGTCGATCCCAGCGCAGCGGGAGGCATGCCAGCGCAAGGCCGCGCAGATGGGTGTCGAGATTGCCGACGAGTACATCGAGCCTGGGCGGTCCGGCCGGGAGATGGACAAGCGACCTGCTTTCCAAGCGATGCTCCAGCGCATCCGGGATGAGCGGGACGTCCAGTACGTCATCGTCTACAAACTGTCGCGAATGAACCGCAACCGTTTCGACGACGCCGTCGTCGTCATGGAGCTGCGGCAACTCAAGGTGACGCTCATATCGGCCACCGAGAACATCGACGAAACGCCGGTTGGCCAGCTCATGCATGGGCTGCTGGCCAGCTTCAATGAGTACCGCTCCGCCGAAGACGGCGCCGACATCCGCTACAAGATGGGCCAGAAGGCCAAGAACGGCGGCACGCTCGGCCGAGCCAAGATCGGCTACCAGAACGTTCGGGAGACATTTGAGGGCCGCGAGATCCGCACCGTTGCTCTCGACCCGGATCGAGCGCCGTATATCAGCCTGGCGTTCGAGCTGTTCGTGACCGGTGACTACACCTTGCAGGGCCTGGCCGATGAGCTGACCATCAGGGGGCTGCGAACTCGGCCCGGCCGGTATCCGGCGGGACCGATCTCTGACTCAAAGCTGGCCGACCTGCTTCGTGATCGCTATTACCTCGGCTACGTCACCTACCAGGGAGTCGAGTACGAGGGTCGGCACCCGCCACTGGTTACACCTGAGCTCTTCGACCGGGTGCAACTCGTGCTCGAATCCAAGTCCACCGCTGGCGAGCGCCGACGGGTCCACCATCACTATCTGAAGGGTTCGCTGTGGTGTTGGCGCTGCCACAAGGAAGACGGCCACGAGTCCCGCATGGTCATCACCTGCGCCAAGGGAAACGGCGGGGCGTACTTCTATTTTTTCTGCCCCGCCCGGCGGACCCACGCTTGTTCCGACCCTCATCGGGACATGTACGTGGTCGAGGACGCTGTACTGCGCCACTATCTCGACCTATACGCCCAGCTGGAAGCGGAGCCTTCGTTTACGGCCCAGGTTCGGGCTGTCATGCAGTCCGCGCTCGATGATCGCGATCAGGCCGCCAGACTCCTGCAGCAACAGCTCACGGCTCAGTTGGCGAAGCTCGAGGTTCAAGAGGAGAACCTGCTGGACCTCGCCGCCGACGGTGGCGTGCCGCAGACCAAGGTCCGTCAACGACTTCACCGGATCCAGGAACAGCGCACAAAGCTCCAGGAGGATCTCGGCGACGTCGACATACGGCTCGACGTCGGCGTAGCCCTGTTGGAAGCCGCTCTGGCCCTCCTAGACAACCTTCAGGAGCTCTACCGCCAGTCCACCGACAATGGTCGGCGGTTGCTCAACCAGGCCTTTTTCAGGCGCCTGTATGTCGGGGAGGATGGCATCGAGGAAGCCGATATCAACGAGCCGTTCCGGGAACTCTTCACCGTCCAGCGAGACGGGGTAGGGACCACGTCTCAAGGAAGCCGCGACGACAGCAGCATCGGGGACCGCGACGGAACTGTCGTCGATCTCACCCGGAAACCCAAGGCAGACCTACTCACCGTTGCCCTTTCGGGCCACGGTTTGAATAGGACCGCCATGGTGGAGGTGATGGGATTCGAACCCACGGCCCCTTCGATGCGACCGAAGTGCTCTAGCCAGCTGAGCTACACCCCCGAAGGGAGAGGTCAGGATAGCCCACGCTGCTCGACGGCACGTTGCAGGCGCACCTGGAGCATCGTGGTGGTGACGTCGCCGCGGGTGCGTTCGAGCACCGCACGCAGGGCGTCGAGGGTGCGGCGGAGGCCGTTGGTCAACGCATCGGGGTAGTCGACCACCACCAGGGCGTCGTACACGTCGTCCATCGCCGCCAGCAGCGTCTCGCTCAGCTCCAGCTCCCCCGCCCGCAGCCGGTCGAGCAGGTAGCGCCGCAGCTCGCTCGCCGCCTCGGCCAGCCCTCGCATCCACGCCGCCGGCGAGACGCCCAGGTCGGTCGGGCCCGGCACCGAGCCGCCGGCGACCAACGCCGCCACCGCCCGGGCCTCGACGTACTCCTTCTCGGCGTCGTGCAGGAAGCCGGCGTTCGCCACGGCCGGGAACGACGCCAACACCTGCTGGGCGTAGCGCAGCTCCGACTCGGACTCGGCCGCCAGCTCGAGCGCGGCCGTGGGGTTCTGCCGGTGGACGGCCCGGATCGACGACCCTGCCGCCCGGATCACCCTGCGGCACGCCGGCAGCGCGGCCTCCCGCGCCTGGTTGGCCCGGTCGAGGTTCTGCCTGATGCCCTCGACCTGGGCGATGAGGTCAGCGCGCGGTGCCACTGCGCAGCACCACAACTGCCGGCCGTGGTGCACGGATCGGCGACAGGTACCGCACCTTGGAGACTTGCTCGGTCGCTCGCTGATGATGTCGGACCAGAAGGGTCACGTAGCCAGTGAACAGCACCAGCGACCCGATGTGCACGTAGAGCACCGTGCTGCTCCGCAACCCGACCAGCACGCCCAGGCTCACGACGACGGCGGCGAACAGGCAGAAGAACACCTGGCGGCGGCGCCGCAGGGCAGCACGGCTGACGCCGGCACCTGCGGCGCCGCCAGTTGCGCCAGGCAAGCCGTCATCGTGGTCGTGGGCGTGGTCGTCGTCGTCCATGTCGTGCTCAGCGGGGTCGGCGTAGCCGCCGTGATGGGAGTGATCGCCGTGGACGAGCACCGGCGAGGCGTAGGGCGCCTGCTCGAGCTGCTCCAGCTGCCAGAGCCGCTTGTGGAACGACGCCATCGTCTGCACAGGCCGGTCGCGACGTCGGTCGGCGATCCAGGGAGGGATCAGCACCGCTCCCCATAGCACTGAGAGAACCAACAGCCATTGCACGATCAGCTCCTACCAACCTTCCCTTCGGGCCGACTGTAGGAGTCGTTATCCGGAGGTTGGTGGATGGTCGCCGACCTGGGCTCTCGCCCCCAGCGGGTGCCCCCGAAGGGGCGAACCCTCGACCCGTGCCAACCACCCCGCCGCCGCCCCAAATGGCGTCGAGGGCGGCAAGCCGCCACGACCTACTTAACTACAGGTCGAGGTCGGCGCCGACGACGTCGCTGCGCCGGTACGGGCCGCTGCGGCCGCCCGTCTTCTCCCACAGCGCGATCTGGCCGATCACCATCGCGCGGTCGACCGACTTGCACATGTCGTAGATGCTCAGGCACGCCACCGAACAGGCGGTGAGGGCCTCCATCTCGACACCGGTGCGGTCGACGGTCTCGACCTGCGCCTCGACCTCGATGTAGTCGTCCTCGATGCGGAAGTTCACCAGCACCGAGCCCACCAGCAGCGGGTGGCACAGCGGGATGAGGTCGGGCGTGCGCTTGGCGGCCTGGATGCCGGCGATGCGCGCCACGGCGAGGACGTCGCCCTTGGTGATCGCTCCCCGTGCCACCAGGGACGCCGTCTCGGCCTCCATGTGGACGCGCCCCCGGGCGACAGCCCTGCGATGGGACGGGTCCTTCGGTGTCACATCGACCATCCGGGCCCGGCCGAGCGGGTCGAGGTGCGTGAGCCCGTGGTCCGACATGCGCCAGAGCCTAGACCACGCATGACATCGCCTTGACCCTGCCGTCAGGGCAGTTCGGCGGGAGGGCCCGTCAGCCGCCGATCTGGCTCATGCTGCGACGCGGTCGGATGAACGTCGCCTGCCCGATCATGTGCCCTGCCCACTTGGCCGCCACGCACGCCCGCACGGCGTCGGCGAGCTGGTCGTCGTCGGCGCCGGACCGCAGCAGCGCCCGCAGGTCGATCTCGTCGACGGAGAACAGGCACGCCCGCAGCTGGCCGTCGGCGGTAAGGCGGATGCGGTCGCACGTGGCGCAGAACGGATGGGTGACCGACGGGATGACGCCGATCTCGCCCCCACCGTCGCGGTAGACGAAGCGCTCGGCAGGCGCACTCCCCCGCACCACCGGGTCGAGCGGGAAGACGGCGTGGATGGCGGCGACGATCTCGTCCTGGCCGACGACGGCGTCGCCCTCCCAGCGGTTGTCGGCGTCGAGGGGCATCCACTCGATGAACCGCACGACGACGCCCCGCTCCCGACCGAAGGCCGCCAGCTCCACCAGCTCGTCGTCGTTGACGCCCCGCATCACCACGGTGTTGACCTTCACCGGGCTGAAGCCGGCGTCGACCGCGGCGTCGATGCCGTCGAGGACGGAGGCGAGCTGGTCACGGCGGGTCAGCTCGAGGAAGCGGTCGGAGCGGAGGGTGTCGAGCGAGATGTTGACCCGGTCGAGGCCGGCGTCGTGCAGGTCGCCGGCCAGCGTCCGCAGGGTGACGCCGTTGGTGGTCAGCGCCAGGTCGAGGGGGCGCGCCGCGGCGCCGTCGCCCGTCCGCAGCTCCGCCAGCTGGCGAACCAGCACCGGCAGGTGGGCCCGCACCGTCGGCTCGCCGCCGGTCAGGCGGATGGCGTCGATCCCGAGGACGTCGACGCAGACCCGGGCGATGCGGGTCATCTCCTCGAAGGTGAGCAGCTGCTCCCGGGGCAGCCACTGCATCCCCTCGGCCGGCATGCAGTAGGTGCAGCGGAAGTTGCAGCGATCGGTGACGGAGATCCGCAGGTCACGGTGGACCCGCCCGAACCCGTCCACCAGCGGCTGCCCTGTCATGGCGCCAGCCTACGTGACGTTGTTCGAGGTCAGGCCGGGAGATCGCCGATGACGATGACGTCGACGCGCTCGCCGGCGTCGACACCGGGGCCGTCGGGCAGCACGGCCAGACCGTTGGCCCGGGCCATGGCGCTGAGCTGGTGCGAACCTTGCCCGCCGGCGATCCGCACCTGGATGGTGCCGTCGTGGACCGACGCCTCGACCCGCACGAACTGGACCTTGCCGTCGGACCGCCGTCGCAACGGCTCGGCCGCCACCCCCGCCAGCCGGGGGCGTGACAGGCGGTCGTCAGGGTGCCCTGCCAGCCGTCGCAGCCCGGGGCGGGCGAACAGCTCGAAGCTGACCATCGACGACACGGGGTTGCCGGGCAGGCCGAACACGGGCACCCGGCGCTCGTCGGCCCGGCCTGCGCCACCGACTCGGCCGAACGCCAGCGGCTTCGCCGGACGGATGGCGATCTGCATCCAGCGCATGCCACCCGGGCCCGCCAGCTCGTCGAGCACGACCTTCACCAGGTCGGTGTCGCCCATCGACACGCCGCCGGTGGTGATGACGGCGTCGCACGACGCGGCCGCGGCGGTGAGGGCGTCACGGATGGCATCGGCGTCGTCGGGGGCGTGGCCCAGGTCGACCGGCACGGCGCCGGCCAGCTCCACCAGGCCCAGCAGCACGGGACGGTTGGTGTCGCGGATCTGGCCCGGTTGCAGGGGCTCGTCGCCCTGGACCAGCTCGTCGCCCGTGGAGATCACGCCCACCCGGGGGCGGGGCCGCACCGACACCTCGAAGACCCCGACCGAGCGGAGCAGCCCGAGGCGGCCCGGCGTCAGCTCCTCGCCGGCGGTGGCGACCACGTCGCCCGGCGTCACGTCGTCGCCGACCGGGCGGACGTGCTGGCCGGGCGCCGGGGAGGCCCGCAGCTCGACCGTCGAGCCGCCGTCGAGGCGCTCGGTCTCCTCGACCATGACGATGGCGTCGGCGCCGGCGGGGACCGGGGCGCCGGTGAAGATCCGCATGGCCTCGCCCGGCCGCAGCTCCCGATCGACCGGATGGCCCGCCGCCACCTCGGCGACCACCGGCAGCCGCACCGGTACCTCGGCGACGTCGGCGGCCCGCACGGCGTATCCGTCCATGGCCGAGTTGGCGAACGGCGGCACCGCCACCGCCGCCACGACGTCGTCACCCGCCAGGACGCACCCACCCGCCCGGTCGAGCCCGACGACCTGAGGCGACAGGGGCTCACAGCCGGCGAGCACCGTCGCCAGCGCCTCCTCGAGAGCGATCATCTCGAAATTGCGCTTATCTGACCGCTATGTGCGGGTTTTCGAACGCAATTTCGGTGGGGGGTTCGGGTGGGGGTGGGGGTGGGGGTGGGGGGCATCGGACTCACACCAGGCCGCGGCGTTTGACGATCTCGGTGAGGAACTCGGCGAACTCGGGGCCGAGGTCGTCGCGGTCGAGGGCGAGCTCGACGGTGGCCCGGAGGTAGTCGAGCTTCTTGCCGATGTCGAAGCGCCCGTGCTCGAACACGTAGCCGAACACCGACTGGTCGCTCAGCAGCGCCCCGATGGCATCGGTGAGCTGGATCTCGCCGCCGACGCCGGGCTTGGTGCGGGCGATGGCCTCGAAGATCTCCGGCGTGAACACGTAGCGGCCCATCACCGCCAGCTCCGACGGGGCGTCCTCGGGCTGCGGCTTCTCGACGATGCTGTGGACGTTCATCAGGCCGTCCGGCTCCTCGTCGGCCTCGATGCAGCCGTAGTACTTGACCTCCTCGCGGGGGAACGCCTTGATGGCGATCACCGACGCCTGCCGGCGCTGGAAGGCGGCGATCATCTCCTGCAGCACCGTGGAGCGCTCGTCCATGATGTCGTCGCCCAGCAGGACGGCGAACGGTTCGTCGCCGACGTGCTTGCGGGCCACGGAGACGGCGTGACCGAGGCCGAGCGCCTCGCCCTGGCGCACGTAGTGGATGTCGGCGAGCTCGGCCAGGCGGCGGACGTCGGCCAGCAGGTCGAACTTGCCCGAGGCCTCGAGCGACACCTCCAGCTCGATCGAGCGGTCGAAGTGGTCTTCCAGGCTGCGTTTGCCTCGGCCGGTGATGATGAGGATGTCGTCGATGCCGGCCTTCACGGCCTCCTCGACCACGTACTGGATGGCCGGTTTGTCGACCACCGGCAACATCTCCTTCGGCTGCGCCTTGGTCGCAGGGAGGAAACGAGTGCCCAGGCCGGCCGCAGGGATGACCGCCTTCCTGACTCTGGTCATCTGCGCAAAGTAGCGCCCGGCTCCTGCCCCCTCGCGATTCGTCGGATGTTGTCGGCGTGCCGCCCGACGACCAGCACCCCACACACCACCAGACCCGCCAGCTCCCGACCAGGGACTCCGCCGATCGCCGCCGCGACGGGCACCGTCACGGCGGCCGTGAGCGACCCGACCGAGATGATGCGAGTGACCGCGAAGGCCATCGCGAACGCGAGCGCGGCGACGAGCACCAGCAGGGGGTAGAGGACCAGCAGCATCCCGGCTCCGGTGGCGACGCCCTTGCCGCCACGGAAGCCCCGCGTGACGGGCGCGACGTGGCCGACGACGGCGGCGACACCACAGGCGACCCCGAGGCCGTGCCCGCCGACCGCCCAGCCCAGGGCCGCAGCGACGACACCCTTGCCGAGGTCGCCGACCAGCGTGAGCGCGGCCGCCTGACGCCCCGCTGTGCGCAGGACGTTGGTGGTCCCGGGGTTGCCCGAGCCCGACTGCGTGGGGTCGACACCTCGACGCCGGCCCGCCAGCAGCGCGCTCGGGAACGTGCCCAGGAGGTAGGCGGCCACGACCGCGGCGATGGCGACGACAGACACGAGGGGCGATGCTAAATCCCGCGTGGCGTCGTCCACCTCGTCTTGGTGAACGCGCGGCCGGTACCATTGGCACTCGCGCATCGCGACTGCTGGGTGACGAGAAGAAGGCCAACCGGAGCAGACATGCCTACGTACGAATATCGCTGCAAGGACTGTGGCGAGCATCTCGAGGTCGTGCAGTCGTTCAGCGACGATGCGCTGACCGAATGCCCCAACTGCGAGGGCACCCTTCGCAAGGTGTTCGGTTCGATAGGCATCTCCTTCAAGGGCAGCGGCTTCTACAAGACCGACAGCCGGTCGGGGTCGAGCTCGGGTTCGAAGGTGGCGTCGAGCACCGGCAGCGAGTCGTCGTCCTCGTCGGACAACGGCTCGTCGGATAGCTCGTCGTCGTCCTCGTCCGACAAGTCGTCCTCGTCCGACAAGTCGTCGTCCTCCGACAAGTCGTCGTCGTCCTCCTCGGACGGCGGCAGCAGCTCCGGCTCCACGAGCGGGAGCGAGGCGAAGTCGGCTTGAGCCCGGCGACGGGAGACGCACCGCAGGCCGACATCGGCGTCATCGGCGGATCGGGCCTCTACTCGCTGCTCGACGACGTCACCGAGCTGGAGATCGAGACCCCGTACGGCTCGCCGTCGGCGCCCCTCACGATCGGCGAGGTGGGCGGACGACGGGTCGCCTTCCTCCCCCGCCACGGCGTGGGCCACACGTTGCCACCGCACCTGGTGCCCTACCGCGCCAACCTCTGGGCGCTGCACCACGTGGGCGTGCAGGGGATCTTCGCCCCGTGCGCGTCGGGCTCTCTGCAGCCGGACATCCACCCCGAGGAGTTCGTGGTGGTCGACCAGATCTTCGACCGGACCTGGGGGCGAGCGACCAGCTACTTCGACGGGCCGGAGATCAACCACGTGACCTTCGCCGACCCCTACGACCCGGCGCTGCGAGCGGCGGCGATCGCGGCCTGCCGTGCCGAGGGCGTGACCGTGCACGAGGCCGGCACGGTGGTGGTGATCAACGGGCCCCGCTTCTCGACCGGGGCCGAGTCTCGCTGGTACTCCGGCCAGGGCTGGCACGTGGTGAACATGACGCAGATGCCCGAGGCGGTGCTGGCCGCCGAGCTGGAGATCCCCTACGCGGGCATCGCCCTGATCACCGACTACGACGCGGGCCTCGTCGGCATCGCGGGCGTGGAGCCCGTGACGATGGACGAGGTGTTCGCCACCCTCGCCCGCAACGCCGAGCGCGTCCGCGACGTGCTGTTCCGCGCCATCGAGCTGCTGCCGGAGCCTGATTGACAGCCAGTAGCGCCGGAGAATCCTGAAAACCCCCGAAAACATATGAGCTAACGTAGCATGTGTGCTGACTCGTGCTACTCCCTTCGTGTTGATGGTCCGGGCCCGTCGGATGGCGGGGCGGCGTCGGGCCCGGCGGGTGGTCGTCGTGGCTGTGGTGCTGCTGACCTGCCTGGTGTTCGTGACGCAGTTCCGGGCGATGGACGCGGCGCGGCAGCGGTGGACCGACACCCGGGTCGTCGCCGTCGCCCGGCGTGACCTGCCGCCGGGGCAGGTGGTGGAGGGCGACTCGGTGGAGCTGCGGGAGGTGGCGTCGGCGGCCGTGGCGCCGGCGGCGCTCGACGAGGTGCCCGTGGGCTCGGTGGTCCGCTACCCCGTGGCGGCCGGCGAGGCGCTGGTCGGCAGCCGCCTGGCACCCGACGGGCTCACCGGCATCGCCGCCCTGGTGCCCGACGGCGCACGGGCGGTGGCGCTACCCGTCGGTCCCGCAGCCCGACCGCCGCTCCAGGTCGGCGACCGCGTCGACGTGCTCGCCGTGCTCGCGCTCGAAGTCCCGCTGACCGAGGTCGAGCCCGAGCCGCCGGTCGAGGGAACGGAGGAGGAAGAAGAGGATCGCGACACGGCCGGCAGCGTCGTGCCGTTGGTGGAGCGGGCGGTCGTCGTCGACGTGACGGAAGAGGCCGTGACCGTGGCGGTGCCGGCGGCGATGGTGTCGGCGGTCGCCCAGGTGGTGACGCAGGGAGCCGTCGTCCTGACCCTCACCGGCGCCTGACCCCGGCCGGCCGGGGGCGGTTAGCGCCAGGACGTGGCGAGGATGCCGAGGATGGTGGTGCCGAGGATGATGCGGTAGAGGACGAAAGGCGCGAAGGAGCGGCTGCGGACCAGCTTGAGCGTGCCCCAGACGGCGATGTAGCCGGTGACCGCGGAGGAGAGGATGCCGGCGGCGAAGGCGCCGCGCAGGTCGTCGGGGATGCCGCCGTCGCCGCGCACGTCGATCGCCTTGTAGACCAGCGCGCCGGCCGTGACCGGCAGGCTCATGAGGAAGGCGAAGCGGGCCGCGGCGTCACGCCCCAACCCCAGGAAACGACCGATCGTCATCGTCACACCCGACCGCGACACGCCCGGCTGCAGCGCCAGCGCCTGGCCGAAGCCGATGATCAGCGAGTCCCGGGTGGTCACCTCGTCGACCGTGCGCTTGCCCCGGGCTCCGTCGGCCCAGGCCAGCGCCAGGGCGCCGAGGATGAGCATCACCGCGATCGTGCCGAGCTGGTCGGTGCGCTCCTCGATCGGGTCTGCGAGCAGGGCGCCGATGACCGCCGCCGGCACCGCCGACAGGGCGATGAGCCAGGCCAGCCGGCCGTCCTTGCGCTTCGGGTCGAGGATGGCAGCCCGTACCAAGCGGCGGATGTCCGACCGGAAGTACATGACCGCGCCCGCCAGCGTCCCCAGGTGCAGGGCCACGTCGAACGTCTTCTGGAGCGACTCGTCGTTGGCGAAGTCCTCCCAGCCGAACAGCCACGGGACGATGATCAGGTGACCTGACGACGAGATGGGCAGGTACTCGGCGAGCCCCTGCACGATGCCTAGAACGATGGCGTGAACGATCGACACGGTCCCAACCAGAGCGGATCACGCGCCCCCCGCACGGTGTGGGGCGCTGCGGACGCCGCATCTTAGGCGGCGCTCAGAGGCCACTCAGGGTGACAGCGTCGATAACCACAGGCGACGCCGCGGTACCTCCGGGCGTCCACTCCCGCTCCCCACCGACCGCGCGGACGTCGAGCAACAGCCGCTGGATCGTCGACGCCAGCGTCGCCTCGCGTATCGGCTCGGCCAGCGCACCACCCCGGATCATCAGCCCCTCCACCCCCACGGAGAAGTCGCCGGACGTCGGGTTCACCCCCGAGTGCAGGCCGCTCATCGACTGCACGAGCACGCCGAGGTCGACTCCCGCCACCAGCTCCGACATGGACCCGGACCCCGGTGCCAGCGCCAGCGCCGACGCACCGGCCCCCGGCGTCGACCGGTAGCCCCGCACCGCCGAGGCCGTCGAAGCGACCCCCGCGCGCCGCCCCGTGTACGTGTTGTGGAGGAAGCCCTCGAGCACCCCACCGGAGATCAGCGGCACCCGCCGGGTGGCCAGGCCCTCGCCGTCGTGGGGGTCGGCGCCCAGCGACAGCGGGTCGGTCGGGTCGTCCACCAGGACCACCAGCGGCGATGCGATCGTGTCGCCCACCCGATCGGCGAACGGCGAGCGCCCCTTCGCGACGGCCTCGCCGCCCAGCATCCCGCCCACGATCCCGAACAGCGTCGCCGCCATCTGCGGCTCCAGCACCAGGGTCACCATGCCCGACGACGGCTGCACCGCGCCCAGCAGGCGGGTGGAGCGCTCGACCGCATCGGCCGCCGCCACGGCCAGGTCGACATCTTCCGGAGAGCGCCCCACCGACACGCCGTGACCGGTCTTGGTCTCCCCGTCCGCCGAGGCCAGGGCGCTCACCGACAGGTGGCACGACGTCGCCCGCCCCCAGGCCTCGATCCCCGTGGACGTGACGACCGCACCCTCGCCCACGCCGTCACCCCACATCGCGGTGCGCACCCCGACCACCCGCGGGTCGCCCGCCAGCACGGCCGCCTCCAGCTCCAGCGCCAGCTCGACCTTGCGGTCGGTCGACAGGTCGGCGAGCCCGGCGCGCCACAGCTCCACGTCCGGAGCGACGACGCCGTCCGGCACCGCCAGCCCCAGCCACTCGTCGGGCTCGGCGTAGGTGGCGTTGTCACGGGCCTCGTCCAGGGCCTCCCGGGCGACCACCTCGTCGTGGGAGGCGGCCCAGGCGAACCCCTGCCGCTTGTCGCGCACCACCCGCACGCCGATCCCCGCCGACGACGCCTGCGTCAGCGACTCGACCTCGCCCCCGTGCACCCGCACCCGGGTGACGGAGCCCGAGCTGACGAACGCCTCGATCTCCTCCCCCGGCTCGGCAGCGCCCGCGATGCGGCGCGCCAGATCCAGCGACGACGAACCCGGCGGCGCCACGGGCTACTGGCCCGAGATGGACACGTCGGCGATGACCAGCGTGAGGCCCGCGGCGCTCATCGGCAGCCAGGTGAGGTCGCTGCCGATGGCCACCACGTCGTGCAGCAGCCGCTGCAGCGTCGACGCCAGCGTGAACTCCCGCAGCGGCTCGGCCACCGCCCCACCCCGGATGCGCAGCCCCTCCGCCCCCGTGGACAGATCGCCCGAGACCGGGTTGACGCCCGAGTGGAGGCCCGAGACCTCCTGCACGAGGATGCCGTCGTCGATGCCGGCGATCAGCTCCTCCGGCCCGACCGACCCCGGCACCAGCGAGACCGACCGGCAGTCGGCGTTGGGCGTCGACTTGAAGCCGCCCCGCACCGCCGAGCCCGTCGACGCCGTGCCCATGCGCCGGGCCGTCCAGGTGGAGTGGACGAACCCGTCGAGGACCCCACCGGAGATCAGCGGCACCCGCCGGGTGGCGAGGCCCTCGTCGTCGATGGGCGTCGCACCCCACGACCGCGCGTCGGTGGCGTCCTCCACCAGGGTGAAGGCAGGCATCGCCACCTCCTCGCCGACCCGTTCGGCGAACAGCGAGCGGCCCTTCACGACCTCCTCGGCCGACAGGGTGCCGGCGACGATGCCCAGCAGCTGCGCCGACACCCAGGGGTCGAGCACCACGGTCAGCCGGTCGGACTTCGGCTTGGTGGCGCCCAGCATCCGGGTGGCCCGGCGGGCGGCGTCACCGGCGGCGACCCCGACGTCGAGGTCGTCGAACGTGCGGCCCAGCGAGAAGCCGAAGCCGGTCTGGCTGCTCCCCGCATCGCCGTCGTCGGCCAGGGCGAAGGCGATGAGCTGACTGCCGGTGGTGCGGGCCGAGCGGCGGATCCCCGTCGACGTGGCCACCACCACCTCGCCGGCGGTGTCGCCGTAGTCGCACGACTCGACGCCGGTGATGCGACCGTCGGCGGCCCGCACGGCCTGCTCCAGCTCGACGGCGATCGCCACCTTGCGGTCGGTGGGCACGTCGAGCAGCTCGGAGCGCCACAGGTCGAGGTCGGCCGGCTCGACGCTGTCCGGCGAGCCCACGCCCGCGAACTCGTCGGGCTCGGCGAAGGCGGCGTTGTCGCGGGCGTCGGCCACGGCCTCGCGCACCGAGTCGGCGTCGAAGGTGCCGCAGTAGGCGAACCCCTGGCGCCCGTCGCGCACGATCCGCACGCCGACGCCCAGGGTCTCGGCCACCGACAGCTGCTCCACCTCGCCCTCGTAGACCCGGATCTGGGTCTCCCGCGAGTGGGTGACGTACGCCTCGACCTGCTCACTGCCCTCGGCCGCCCCGACCACGAGGTCCGCGACGTCGTAGAGATCTCCCGAACCCGAGCTCATGCTGCGGTGCCGCCGACGGTCAGCGCCTGCACCCGCAGGGTGGGGACGCCGTCGCCCACGGGGACGCCCTGGCCGTCCTTGCCGCACATCCCCGGGCTTCCCATGGCGAAGTCGTTGCCCACGGCGTCGATCTCGGTGAGCACCTTGGGGCCGTTGCCGATCAGGTTGCCCTCCCGGATCGGGTCGGTGATCTTGCCGTCCTCGATCAGGTAGGCCTCGGTCATGCCGAACACGAAGTCGCCCGACGCCGTGTTCACCTGCCCGCCGCCCAGGTGCGACACGTAGACGCCGTTCTCGGTGGAGGCGACGATCGACGCGGGGTCGTCCTTGCCGCCGAGCATGTAGGTGTTGGTCATCCGCACCATCGGCAGGTGCTGGTAGCTCTGCCGGCGGCCGTTGCCCGACAGCTGCCGCCCTGCCTTGCGGGAGCGCAGGAAGTCCCACATGTAGTCGGTCAGCACGCCGTCCTGGATGAGGACGTTGCGCTGGGCCGGCGTGCCCTCGTCGTCGATGCCGTAGGCGCCCCACTCCTCGGCCATCGTGCCGTCGTCGACCAGCGTGACCAGCGGCGACGCCACCTGCTGGCCCATCCGCCCCTTGAACACGGAGGCACCCTTGTCGACCAGGTCCTTCTCCAGCCCGTGCCCGCAGGCCTCGTGGAACAGCACGCCGCCGCCCCCGGGGCCGATGACCACCGGCAGCGTGCCCGACGGCGCCGGGCGGGCGTCGAGCTTGGTGATGGCCCGGCGGGCCGACGTGCGGGCGATGTCCTCGACCTCGTAGGTGTCGAACAGCTCGAAGCCGACCGTGCGCCCGACCGACTCGTAGCCGGTCTGCATGCCGGTGTCGCCGAACGCCACGGTGGACACCACGAACAGCGTGCGCACCTGGTCGTCGCCGGCGAGGAGGCCGTCGCTGTTGGCCACCAGGATCTGGCGGCGGGAGTCGCCGTAGCGGGCCCGGACCTGCTTGATCGACCCGCCCTCGGAGCGGGCGGCCTCGTCGGCCCGGCGCAGCAGCTCGACCTTCGTGCCCTTGCCCACCGACTCCGGGTACACCCCGACCGGGTTGGGCGGCGTGGTCTCCTGCCGGGTCAGCTCGACGGTGCGGACCCCGCCGCCACCGCCACGAGCGGCCGCAGCCGCAGCCTCGGCGGCCGACCGCAGGCCGCCCTCCGAGAGGTCGGCGGTGTGGGCGAACCCGGTGGTGTCACCGACGACCACCCGGATGCCGGCGCCACGGTCTCGACCGGACGACAGCTCCTCGACGCGCCCGTCGTCGAACATGGCCGACGACGACCGCTTGTCCTCGACGAACACCTCGGCGAAGTCGCCTCCGGTGCGCAACGCGGCACCGAGGGTTCGTTGGATCACAGCTTCCTCGAGCACCGGCGCGACCTCTACTTCCGGGTTCATTTGGGGTTCGAGAAGGTCCGGAGCGGGCACGCCAACGGAGGCTTTCGCCCGCCGGAGACCTGGCTGCGTACTGTACCCGGGTGCCTCTGCAACCTGGACTTGCCGCCAAGGTCGTCTTGAGGGTGGGACCGGACGATACGGCGGTGGCGCTGCACTCGGGAGAAGTCGCGGTGCTGGCCACGCCGCGACTCATCGCGCTGTGCGAGGAGGCGTCGCTCGACGCCGTCGCCGGCCTGATCCCCGAGGGTCACACGACCGTCGGGATGCGGGTGCAGCTCGACCACCTCGCGCCCACCGCGGTGGGCTGCTCGATCACCGCCGAAGCGACGCTGGAGAGGGTCGAGGGTCGGCGACTGACCTTCACGGTCTCCGCCAACGACGACCGCGGCCTCGTCGCCGCCGGCAAGGTGACCCGCGTGGTGGTGGCGGTGGATCAGTTCCTCGCGAAGTGCAGCTGACGCTTTCTCCAGCCGTGGCGCGGCTAAACCGGTCGTACACTCGGTGAACACCTGGCCAACGAGTGAGGGCCGACGCGGGGTGGGGAGGTGACGTGATGCGCAAGCAGGCAGTATCGATGGGGCTGAGGATCCTGGTGAGCCTCGTGATGCTGGCCGTCCTGATCGCGAACGTCCCCTCGTTCGACTGGGGCGTGCTGGTGCCCGAGTGGACCGTGGCCACCGTCCTGTGGCTGACGCTCGCCGCCGCGCTCACGCTGGTCGGCTTCGTGCTCTCCGCCCTGCGGTGGCAGAAGGTGCTCGACGCCCTCGAGATCCACACCGACCTGCGCCGCCTCGTCCGCCACTACCTGGCCGGCCAGTTCGTCTCCAACGTGCTGCCCACCACCATCGGCGGCGACGTGCTGCGGGTGAGCCGGCTGTCGAAGGACACCGGCGAGTCGCCCGGCACGTTCGCATCGGTGGTGCTCGAACGCATGACCGGCTGGCTGGTGCTGCCGGTCATCACCATCTTCGGCTTCGCCGTGAACCCGGGCCTGCGCCACCTCGGCGAGGCCACCGGCATCGCCCTCGCGATCGCCTTCGGCACGCTGCTGCTGCTCGTGGGCCTGCTCGTCGCCGTCGCCAGCCAGCGCATCGGCGGCCGTTTCGGCGCCAACCAGGGTTGGCGGCGCTTCGCCGGCGCCGTCCACCTCGGTGTCACCCGGTTGCGCGAGCAGCCGCGCGCCGCGGCCAACGTCCTGCTGGCCGGCTTCGCCTACCAGCTCGCCCTCGTGCTGGCCGCGCTCGCTGCATCGCACGCCCTGGGCCTCAAGCCCGCCGGACTGACCGCGCTGCTGGCGTTCTTCCCGGCCGTGCTGATCGCCCAGGTGATGCCGGTGCCCACGATCTCCGGGCTGGGCGTGCGCGAGGGGGCGTTCGTGCTCTTCCTCGGGCCGCTGGGCGTGGCGCAGGAGCAGGCGATCGCCCTGGGCCTGCTGCTCTACCTGCTCAACCTCGGGGTGAGCCTGCTGGGCGCCCCGGCGTTCGCGGCCGGTGGCGGTTCCCGGGCGAGCGAGCCCGTCAGCACCCCCATCGCGGCATGACCACAGTAGAGAAGACGAGCGCAGCGGCCGACGGCGGGGACGACACGTCGACCGGACGACCCAGCGCCGCCGACCTCAAGCTCGCCTGGTGGCACGAGGTCCTCTACATCGTGCTCGTGTACATCGCCTACTCGGCGGTGCGGAACCAGTTCGGCTCGGGCGACGGCGGCTTCCTGCCCGCCGAGACCGCGCTCAACCACGGCAAGGCCATCATCCAGCTCGAGCGCAACCTGCACCTCTACTTCGAGGCCGACCTGCAGCAGTGGTACCTCCGCCTGCCCGGTCACGGCCTCATCCGCTTCTGGAACGTGTGGTACGGCCTGGGCCACTTCGTGATCACGTCGATCGCCCTGGTCCTGATGTTCCGCCGCCAGCCCTGGCGCTACCGCCTGTGGCGCAACACCCTGGCGGCGACGACGCTGCTCGCGCTCGTCGGCTTCGCCTCGTTCTCGCTGATGCCGCCCCGCCTGCTCGACGACCCCGGCGTCTACGGCGGCTGCCAGGTGTACGGACCGAGCGCTCAGAGCCTGCCCTTCGACGCCGGCACCCCGCCGTGCGACGAGTTCGGCTACGTCGACACGGTCGACGTGTACGGCGGCTGGGCGTCGTTCGGCAGCGACGAGATGGCCTCGGTGTCGAACCAGTACGCCGCCATGCCCAGCATGCACATCGGCTGGTCGACGTGGTGCGCCCTCGTGCTGGTGCCGATGCTGCGCCGCCGCTGGGCGAAAGCACTGGCGGTCGCGTACCCGGCGTTCACTTTGTTCGACATCATGGTGACGGCCAACCACTACTGGATCGACGGGCTGGGCGGGCTTCTCGGCCTCGCCTGCGGGTTCGGCGTGGCGTGGCTGGGCACCAAGTGGTGGACGAGCCGTCGCCTCGCGGTCCCCGGCTCACCCGCCGTGGTCGGCTGAACGCGGTGTCGCCGCGAGAAGTAGCGTTTTCTGGCCTGGACAAGTCGGGCCCGTCCGCTCAGGTCACATAGCTCGGAGAGACAGCATGGTCTTGGAATCCATCAATGACCCGTCCGACCTGAGGGACCTCAGCTACGCACAGCTCGACGAGCTGGCCGGCGAGATCCGCACGCACATCGTCGATGCCGTGTCGCGCACCGGCGGCCACCTCGGCTCGAACCTCGGCGTCGTCGAGCTGACCCTGGCGCTGCACCGGGTGTTCGACTCCCCCAACGACGTGCTCCTGTGGGATACGGGCCACCAGGCGTACGTCCACAAGATCGTCACCGGGCGCAAGGACGACTTCGCGTCGCTGCGCCAGACCGGCGGGCTGTCCGGCTACCCGTCGCGCGCCGAGTCGCCGCACGACTGGATCGAGAACAGCCACGCCTCCACGATCGTCAGCTACGCCCACGGGCTGGCCGTCGCCAACCAGGTGTCCGGGCGCGACGACCGCACGATCGTGGCCGTGGTGGGCGACGGCTCGATGACCGGCGGCATGGCGTTCGAGGGGCTCAACAACCTGGGCCACTCCGGGGCCCGGGCGGTGCTGGTGCTCAACGACAACGGCCGCTCCTACGCGCCCACGGTGTCGAAGCTGAGCGAGAGCCTGGCCCGCATCCGGGTCAACCCCACGTACCTGCGCAACCGGGCCCGGCTCGAGAAGGTGCTGCGGGACCTGCCGCTGGTAGGTGAGCTCGCGGAGCGGGGCTTCGACGGGGCGCTGGCGGGCCTGCGCGAGATGTTCGAGCCGCCGGCGTTCTTCGAGATGCTGGGCGTCCGCTACACCGGCCCGTTCGACGGCCACGATATCGCCGGGCTCGAGAAGGCCCTGGCCAACGCCGCCCAGTACGACGGCCCGATCGTGGTCCACGTGCTCACCCAGAAGGGCCGGGGCTACGCGCCCGCCGAGAACGACCCGATCAAGCGGCTCCACGACATGTCCGACGCCAAGCCGGGCAGCTTCACGGCGGCGTTCACCGAGGCGATCGTGAAGGAGGCCGACCACCGGCCCGAGCTGGTGGCGATCACCGCGGCGATGCCCGACTCCACGGGCCTGCTGCCGTTCAAGGACCGCTTCCCGGACCGCTTCCTCGACGTCGGCATCGCCGAGCAGCACGCCGTCACCGCGGCCGCCGGGATGGCGATGGGCGGCCTGCGCCCGGTCGTCGCCCTGTACTCCACGTTCCTCACCCGGGCCTTCGACCAGGTGAACCTCGACGTCGGCCTGCACGGCCAGCCGGTGGTGTTCTGCATCGACCGGGCCGGGATCACCGGTGACGACGGCGCCAGCCACCACGGCGTGCTCGACATGGTGCTGTGCTCGAAGGTGCCGGGGATGACGATCTTCGCCCCCTCGTCGTACCGCGAGATCGGCGTGATGCTGCACGACGCCCTGGAGCTGTGCGTCGACGGCCCCGCCGCCATCCGCTGGCCCAAGACGATGCCGGTCGACGACCCGACCGACGACGAGCACGGCTCGGGCCTCTCCGCCCGCAAGGTCCGCTCGGGCCACGACCTGTGCATCCTCGCCGTCGGCAAGATGCTGGGGGCCGCCCGTGACGCCGCCCGGTTGCTGGCCGACGACGGCATCGACGCCTCGGTCTGGGACGTGCGGGTGGTCAAGCCGCTCGACGAGGAGATGCTGGCCGACGCCGCCCACCACCGCCTCGTGATCACCGTCGAGGACGGCTACCGCGACGGCGGCGTCGGGGCGACGATGGCCGACCGGGTGCGCGAGCTCACCGACGGCGTGGTCGCCACCGAGGTGATGGGCATCCCCACCACTTACATCCCCCAGGGAAAACCCGACGAGATCCTGGCCGGTTTCGGCCTCGATGCTGCCGGAATACGCGACAAGGCCCGGACCAGATTTCTCCGGCCCGGGCCTCTCCCCCTGGTCGCCCCCAGCGGTGACGGGTTCACCCTATAACGTCGGGTGGCGCCTGTCACATGAAGTCAACGAAGTGGGCGCCGTTCAGGTAACGGGTGCGATCCGGCTTCCTTCCGGGAGCCGTCACGTGTAGTACGGGTTCTCGCCCATGTCGTGGTCGGTGAGGTCCTTGACCTCGGTGATCTCGGGGATCGACTCCACGATCGAGCGGGTGATGCCCTCCCGGAGGGTCATCGCCGACACCGCGCAACCCTGGCAGCCGCCGCCCATCGTGACGTAGGCGGTCTCGCCCTCGACCCGGTCGAGCTGGGCGAAGCCGCCGTGCGAGGCGAGCGCCGGGTTGATCTGGCCGTCGAGCAGCTGCTGCACCTTCTCGGCCGGGGTACCGGTGAGGTCGACGTGCTCACCCGACAGCGGGTCGGGCCGGTTGGGGTTGCGCAGCACCAGGCCCTGCTGGCCGTTCGTGCTGGGGATGTCGAGGGTGGCGCCGCGCAGCGCGTCGATGCTGTCCTTCGGCACGATCACCGGGAGCTCGCCCAGCCGTTCGACCACGTCGCCGGCATCGACGTCGGCTTCGGCGATCGGGTCGAAGGTGAGGTCGTACGTGTAGTCGACGCCGCTCACACCGGTGACCTCGATGCGCAGGCCGAGGTCGTCGGGCTCGTCTTCCTGGGCCAGCAGTTCGAGGATCTTGTCCCGAGCGGTGTCGGTGACGGTCAGGAGCATGGGTTCAGGCTACCGGTAGGTCGGATCGGGGGAATACCCCATGTCGGTCTCAGGGATTCGACTTGTAGCTTTCTTGCATGGGCTGGGTCGGACAGTTCTGCCGTATGGTGCTACGCACGGCGCGTCGTCTCGGGGTGCTCCTCGTGGGCGCGGCCATCGTCGTGCTGGGCATCATCCTCATCCCCTTGCCCGGGCCCGGCGGGGCGATCATCGTGGCGGGCGTGGCCGTGTGGGCCACCGAGTTCGCCTGGGCCGAGTGGCTGCTCGAGCGGGTCAAGCGGCACGCGGCGAAGGCGACCGGGGTGGCCCTCCAGCGGGTGACGGCCCTGCAGCGCTACGAGTTCCTGCGCCGCTTCGCCGACCGCGACCACGACGGCACGTCCGACGTGGTCGACCTGCTCCAGCCGGAGCCGCTCGAGCGTGTCGGCGACGACGACGAGGACGAGGAAGTCGCCAGCTAGGCGCTCCCCCGGCGAAATTTCGACAGAAACGGTCGCTATGGCGCCATCTCTGTCGAAATTTCGGGTCAGTAGCTGACGCCGGCGGCCTCGGCCTCCTCGGCGAGGGCCATCCACTCCTCCTCGGCGGTCTCCAGCGCCGCCTGCAGCTCCGCCAGCTCCTCGCCCACCCGGGCCAGGGCGACCCGGTCGTCGCCGACGCCGGCCAGCTCGGCCTCCAACGCCTCCTGGCGGTCGCGCAGGGTCGCCGCCGCCTTGTCGGCCCGCCGCAGCAGGTGTCGCAGGGTGCTGGGCGTCCGGGCCTTCGTGGCGGTCGCCGCGGCGTCGGGTCGGTCGAGCGTGGCCTTCGGCTCGGAGCGACCGGTGGCCATCGACAACGAGCCGCCCCGGCGACCGTGGAGGGCGCGGCGCTCGGACTCGTAGGCCGCGTAGCCACCCGGGATGGGGCCGGCACGGCCGTGGCCGTCGAGCACCAGCACGTCCTCGACCGTGCGCTCCAGGAACGCCCGGTCGTGGCTGACCACCACCAGCGCCCCCGGCCAGCTCTCCAGCAGGTCCTCGATCGCCCGGAGGGTGTCGAGGTCGAGGTCGTTGGTGGGCTCGTCGAGCAGCAGGACGTTGGGCGCCTGACGGAGGACCAGCACCAGCTGGAGCCGGCGCCGCTCGCCGCCCGACAGCAGGCCGATCGGCGCCCACTGCGTGTCGGACTCGAACCAGAAGCGCTCCAGCAGCGCCGCGTCCGACCAGTCGGGCTGGCGGGTCGGACCGGCGACGACCTCGCGCACCCGCTGGTCGAGCGGCAGCTGGGCGCCCCGCTGGTCGTAGTAGCCGATCCGCACGGTCGAGCCGTGGACGACCCGGCCCTGCACCGGCTCCCGGCGCCCCGAGATGACGTCGAGCAGGGTCGACTTGCCCGAGCCGTTGGGGCCGACGACGCCGAGGCGCGCCCGCGGGTCGAGCGACAGGTCGAGCCCGGCGAACAGCAGGTGGTCGCCGTAGCCGTCGCCCACCCCGTGCAGCTCCACCACCGTGTTGCCCAGCCGAGGGGTCGACGTGAGCTGGTGGAGCGGCAGGTCCTCGGGGCGGGCCGACGGGGGCGGGCCACCCTCCACCACGGCGAGGGCCGAGGCCACGTCGGCCTTGGGCTTGCGGGTGCGGGCCGGCGCGCCCCGGCGCAGCCACGCCAGCTCGGAGCGGGCGAGGTTGCGGCGCTTGTGCTCGGTGACCACCTCCCGCTCCGCCCGCTCGGCCCGGGCCGCCAGGTACGACGCGTAGCCGCCGTCGTGGAGGTAGCCGGCGCCCCGGTCGAGCTCGAGGATGCGGGTGGTCACCCGGTCGAGCACGTGGCGGTCGTGGGTGACCAGCACCAGGCCGCCCTTGAACGCCGCCAGGCGGTCCTCCAGCCAGGCGATGGCGTCGAGGTCGAGGTGGTTGGTGGGCTCGTCGAGGATCAACAGGTCCAACTCGCTGCTCTCCCCCACCGCCACCAGGGCCCGGGCCAGCGCCACCCGCTTGGCCTGGCCGCCGGAGAGCGCGCCGACGTCGGCGTCGAGCAGGGTGCCCATCCCCAGCCGGTCGAGGACGGCCTCCGACTCCCAGCCGGCGCCGGCCGCGGTCCGCACCGTGCCCGGCGGCAGCGTCGCCGCCTGGTCGAGCACGACCACCCGGGTGCCCCGGCCCCGGCGGACGCTGCCGCCCTCGGGCGTGACGCTGCCGGCCAGGGCGCCCAGCAGGGTCGACTTGCCGCAGCCGTTGAGGCCGACGACGGCCAGGCGGTCGCCGCTCGCCACGGTCACCGACACGCCGTCGAACAGGGGCTTGCCCGGTCGGCTGGCGACCAGACCGTCGGCGTCGACCAAGATCACCCAGAGGAAGGTACAGGCGGAACTAACTTCACCGAGGATGGCAGGCGACGGCATTCTCTCCGGACCCATCGATCTGGACGGCGGGCGGCGCAAGCCACCGTCGTACCGCAGCGTGGAGGGCCACGCCGGGCTGGTGGTACGCCACCGGGCCACCGGCGTCGACGGCACCGTGGTGCGCTTCGAGCACGGCGGGGTGACCGTGGTCGACCGCCACTCGGGCGCCCGCCGGTTACTGCGGGCCGATCCGGGCGGCTTCCTGGTCGACGGCGAGCGAGTCACGCTCGTGCCACCCACGATCACGCCGGTACGCAGCCCCCGCCAGCGGACCGCCTCCGGCTCGCGGGCGGTGACCGGCCACAAGGCCCGGGTGGCCCGCGCCAGCCGCATCCTGGTGGAGGGCGTGCACGACGCCGAGCTGGTGGAGAAGGTGTGGGGCGACGACCTGCGCGTCGAGGGCGTGGTGGTGGAGCGCCTCGACGGCATGGACGACCTGGCCAAGGTGGTCGCCGACTTCGGCCCGGGCCCCGAGCGGCGGTTGGGCGTGTTGCTCGACCACCTGGTCGACGGCTCCAAGGAGACCCGGGTGGCCGCGTCGGTCGACAGCCCGTACGTGCTGGTGCGGGGCACGCCGTACGTCGACGTGTGGGAGGCCGTGCGCCCGAGGGTGGCCGGCATCGAGGCGTGGCCGGTGGTGCCCCGGGGCGAGCAGTGGAAGGAAGGCGTGCTGGCCCGGCTGGGCGTCGACCGCACGACCGGCGCCTACTGGCGCACGCTGCTGGGCCGCGTGTCGTCCTACGCCGACCTCGAGCCGTCGCTCGTCGGCGCGGTCGAGGAGCTCATCGACTTCGTCACGTGAGGCCGTAGGCGACGAGGCGGCCGGAGGCGAAGTCGGTGGCGCTGACGACGTAGAGGCGGCCACCGGACACGACCGGGCCGCTGACGACGGGGGCGCCGGTCGCCGCCGACCACAGCGGCGCGCAGGTGGCGGCGCCGCAGCCGGCGGCGGCGAAGGCGTGCACCGTCCCGTCCGACGAGCCCGTGTAGACCACGCCGCCGGCGACGGCCGGCTGCTGCCCGATGTTGCTGCCCGCCGCCGCCGACCACAGCGGCGCGCAGGTGGCGGCCCCACAGCCGTCGCCGTCGACGACCACGAGGTGGCCGTCCGTGGTCGGCACGTACAGCAGGCCGTCGGCGAGCGCGGGCGCGGCGGCCACGCCGGCGCCGACATCGGCGGTCCACTCGATCGCCCCGGTGGCGGTGTCGAGGGCGTAGATCGTGTGGCCCGTCCCGCCGTACCCGGTGCCGACGAACAGGGTGGACTCGTCGGCGCTGAGCACCGGCGCGGTCGCTCCCGTCTGGGGCTCGATCACCTGGCTCCACAGTGGCGCGGCCTCACCGGGCGCGACCAGCGGGAACGCCTGCACCCGCGAGCTGACGGCCTGCAGGTCGATGCCGGTGTGGTAGAGGCGCTCGCGGCCCAGCGTGCTCGGCTGGTAGTTGCCCACGTGCACGCCTATCGCCGCAGTCGACAGCGTCCCGCCGGAGTCGAGGTCGACCACCGTGGAGCGGCCACTGCAGATGCGGGGCTCGATGCAGGTGGCGAGGTCGAGCACCGCCTGCGACCCTCGGACCGCCATCGGGGCTCCACCGCCGGGGCCGTCGGCGAGGGTGGCGCCGGTCGCGGGGTCGAGCCACCAGCTGCGCCAGTCCGGGGCCACGTCGGGGAAGGCGCCGACCGAGCCGTAGCCGACCAGCAGCCGGTCGCCGACCACGATCGGCTGGGCGATCTCGGGATCGTGCCCGACCGGGAAGGCGGGCACGGTCCGCTTCCAGGCCCGGGCGCCGTCGGCCACGTCGAAGCGGTAGAGGCCCTTGCGGTCGCCGACGTAGACGCCACCGTGGCCGACCACGATCTCGCCGCCGGGGTTGGTGAAGGGCTGGAACATCGGGCCGTCCAGTGGCGCCGACCAGGCCTCGGCGAGCGACGCCACGTTCGCTGCCGTGAGGGTCGACTCGAACGGGTTGAAGGCGGCGCGGTCGGGCCCCTGCCCCGGTGCCGGCCAGCAGCCGGTCACCGCCAGCGCCAGGGCGGCCGTGGCCGCGATCGACTCCAGCCGACGGTCGAGTGTCATCGCAACCCCCCGGTTCCTGCGCGACGAAGCGACCGTAGGTTACGCCAAGTAATGCTCCTCCAGGAGGGCGGGGAACCCCTCCAGCGAGTCGAGCACGTGGTCGGCCGCGGCGAAGCGGGGGTTCGACCGTTCGGGGTCGGGCACCACGACGCAGTGCATCCGGGCCGACAGCGCCGCCACCATGCCGTGCACCGAGTCCTCCACCACCAGGCAGCGGGTGGGCGCCACGCCGAGTTGCGCCGCGGCGCTCAGGAACACGGCCGGGTGCGGCTTGCCGTAGGGCTCGTGCTGGGCCGAGCACACCACCGGGAACCGGTCGGCCAGGCCGAGCCGCTGC
>DATHJB010000183.1 GCA_035316325.1 Acidimicrobiales bacterium | reverse complement strand
ATCAACCGGGTCGTCAACCCCGCCGCCCGCAACTCGCAGATCCGAGCCTTCTCCGCCTCGCTCAGCCTCACCACAACAGCCCTCACCCTCGGTCGAACGACAGCTCAACCAAGACCGTTGCGTTCACCCCCTGAGACCAAGACCCTATTGGGGTCGTTCTCCTTCAAAGAGACGTGGCGAGGTGGTGGAACTCGGCGAGGAGGTCGTCGCCGTTGGGGCGGCGGCGGCACCAGTGCTCCACCTCGTTGAGGATCGCCTTGCGGGTGGCGGCGCGGCCGGCGCCAAGGCTCTGGTCGAGCAGGTGGTCCCACAGGGTGTCGATCATCTCGGTGCCGGGGTGCTTCTGGCCGCCCTCGCCGATCCACGTGCGGTCGCGCAGCTCGGTGATGGCGGTGGCCAGGTAGTCGACGTGCGGTGTCTCGTCGGCCCGGATGTACGACACCAGCTTGGCCGCCTCGCCGTCGCCGGCCACGAGGTCGGGGTCCGACAGCCACGCCTCCGCCCAGCGGAACGAGTGGAACGCGGCGATCTCGATGAACAGCACCCGGATCATGAGGGTGACCATGAACTCGAGGTTGGCGTCGACGTCGACGGGCAGGAGCCGGGGTGCGTCGAGCCCGGCGGCGCCGCCCTGGCCGAAGCCCATACGGGCCAGCATGGCCTCGATGTCGATGTCGTCGGTCGGCTGACCGAAGGCGATGTCGCGGGCGGCGAACCACATGTCCTTGTGGCCCGCCTCCTCCTCCCAGCCGGCCTCGTCGCGCCCGTGGGCCTCGAACAGGCCGTTACCCAGGTGGTCGATGGCGGTGCCCTTGACGTCCTCCACGAAGTGGCGCTGCAGGCCCGACGGCTTGAGCAGCCGGATGTTGGCGCCGTAGCCCTCGACGGTGCCGATGCGGGTGAGGTTGGCGATCAGCGGCTGGGGCACCCCTGAGCGGATGAGGAAGCGGGCCTGCTCGACGTTGGGGAAGTGGTCGCCCCAGGTCTCCATGGGGACGTCGACGACGGTCGTGCCGAACAGCTCGGTGTGCCGGGCCCGCCAGGCCTCGATGGCCGGCACCCGGAACCGGGTGCGGGGCGACACGTAGCTGCCGTCGTCGGCGAAGCCCCCGTGGCAGCGCACGCCCCCGGCGATCAGCGGCTCGACCACGGGCGCGTCGGCCAGCAGCTCCTCGGCGGTGAACTCGACCTGTGCCGTCACGCCCATGCGAACCGTTCCTCCCTGCCTGTTGACGTCAAGGTATACACTCGGGCGTATACCTGTCCAGGGAAAGCCCGAGGGGAAGCAGCTCCTACCCCGAGCCGAGCGCCGGGCGTCGATCCTGAGCGGTGCCGCCGCGGCCTTCGCCGGATCGGGGTTCGCCCACACGTCGATGGACGACGTGGCGGCGGCGTGCGGCGTGACGAAGCTCATCGTCTACCGCCACTTCGAGACCAAGGAGGAGCTCTACCGGGCGATCCTCCAGCGGGTGTTCGAGCGGCTGGGCGAGGAGTTCGTGGCGGGGATGGCCGACGGCGGGACCCGGGGCGTCGCGGCCCGCACGCTCATCGTGGTCGCCCGGGAGGACCCGGCGGCGTTCACGCTGCTGTGGCGCCACGCTGCCCGCGAGCCCCAGTTCGCCGACTACGCCGGGAAGCTGCGGGCCACCGCCGTCGACCTGGCGCACGAGCTGAGCCGCCTCGGCCACGACGACCCGGTGATCGAGCGGTGGATGGTCGAGGCGCTGTTCGGGTTTCTGGTCGAGGCGACCCTGCTGTGGCTCGACCACGGCAGCCCCGACCGCGACGACGAGCTCGTCGAGCAGACCACCCGGGGCCTGCGGGCGCTGCGCGACTCCTGGGCCCGCTGAACCCCTCCGCAGGCTGAGGGAATCGCCGGATCTGCTGATAAGCAGGCGGCGCTGTGGGCGAGATGGCTGAGACGACGCCGCGGGACGGCGAGCTGGACGAGACGCGAGCGGGCGACGGGCAGTTGCTGTCGTGGCCGTTCGTCGTGGTGATGCTCTCCGCGTTCACGTACTTCGTCGGCGTCGGGGCGATGCTGCCGATCCTGCCCCGCTACGTGGAGGACGAGCTGCACGGCAGCGGCTTCCAGGTGGGCCTGGCCGTCGGCTCCTTCGCGGTGTCGGCCGCCCTGCTGCGCCCCTGGGTGGGCCGCATGGGCGACGTCCACGGCCGCCGCGTCCTCGTCGTCGGCGGGGCGGTGGTGGCGGCGGCCTCGATCGCGGCCTACAGCCTGGCCACGAGCCTGCCGCTGCTCCTGGGCTCCCGCCTGCTCACCGGGGTCGGCGAGGCGGCGGTCTTCACCGGCCTCGTCACCGTGAACCAGGACCTCGCCCCCGACCACCGTCGCGGCGAGGCCGCCTCCTACTTCTCCGTGTCGCTCTACGGCGGCATGGCGCTCGGCCCGGCGATCGCCGAGGCGCTGCTCAAGGCCACCAACTTCACCACCGTGTTCCTCACGTTCGCCGGCTGCTGCCTGCTCGGCGCCGTCTTCGCCATCTGGATCCCCCGCGGCAAGACGATGGCCGTCCCCGCCGACCGGAGCGTGCTCCACGGCGTGGCGATCTGGCCCGGCATCGTCGTCGCCCTGGGCCTGGTGCCCCTCACCGCCTACACCGCCTTCCTGCCCCTGTACGCCGACCAGGTGGGCTTCGAGGACGTCGGTCCGGTGCTGGGCCTCTACGCGGGGCTCGTGCTGGTCATCCGGATCGTGGCGGCCCGCGTCCCGGACGCCCTCGGCTGGCGGCGGGCGTCGGCCGTGGCGCTGGTCGGCGTGAGCGCGGGCATCGGGATGATGGGGATCTGGGGCTCCGCGGCCTCGGTGTGGGTGGGCACGGTGCTGCTGTCGATCGGGATGTCGCTGCTGTACCCGGCGCTGCTGGCCGCGGTGATGAAGGCGACGCCCGAGTCGGAGCGCAGCCACGCCGTGGGCACGTTCACACTGTTCCTCGACCTGGCCACGGGCCTCGGGGCCGGGATCATCGGCATCGTGGTGTCGCTGGGCAACGAGCGCTCGGGCTTCGTCGTCGCCGGACTGTGCGCCACGGGCGGCCTCGTCGCCCAGACGCTGCTGCGCGATCGCATCGGCCGCCCGGCCCGCAACACGGTCAGTCCCGCCCCAGCCACCCCCTAGCCCCACCAACCACCCCGCCGCCGCCCCAAGCGGTCTCGGGCTTCGCCGAGGCCCTCTAGCCTTCTAGGGATGGCGGACGACGTCGCTTTCGTGCTGCACGGCCACTTCTACCAACCGCCCCGGGAGAACCCGTGGACGGAGGTGGTGCCGCGGGAGGTGTCGGCCGCCCCGTTCCACGACTGGAACGCCCGCATCACCGCCGAGGCCTACCGCCCCAACGGCTGGGCCCGCATCCTCGACGAGGCCGGCCGCATCGTCGCCATCGTCGACAACTACGAGCACCTGTCCTTCAACGTGGGCCCGACGCTGCTGTCGTGGCTGGAGACCCACGCCCCGGAGACCTACGAGCGCATCCTGACCGCCGACCAGCGTCAGGGCCGCGCCATCGCCCAGGCGTACGGGCACGCCATCCTGCCGCTCTGCGACGACCGCGACCTGCGCACCCAGGTGCGTTGGGGCCAGGCCGACTTCCGGCACCGCTTCGGCCGGGAGCCCGAGGGCATGTGGCTCCCGGAGACCGCGGTCGACGACCGGGTGCTGGAGGTGCTCGCCGAGGAGGGCGTGCGCTTCACGATCCTGGCACCCAAGCAGGTGCAGGCGATCCGCCCCCTGCCGCACGACGGCTACGAGCCCGAGTGGGAGCCGACTGTCGACGGCACCGGGCTCGACACGCGGCGGGTCTACCGCTGGCGCCACGCGACCCGGCCCGAGCTCGGCGTCGACCTGGTGGTCTACGACGGCGACATCTCCCACGACGTCGCCTTCGGCGGCTTCCCCAGCCAGGTCGTGCTCGACCGCATCGTCCAGCGGGCCAAGGGCAAGGGCCGGGACGACTGGCAGGGCGGCCTCGTCGCCGTCGCCACCGACGGCGAGACCTTCGGCCACCACCACCACTTCGCCGAGCGCGGCGTCGCCTACGCCATGGCGATCGAGGCCGGGCGCCGCAACGTCGGCACGCCCCGCCTGGGCGCCTGGCTCGACGAGCACCCGCCCGACTGGGAGGCCCAGGTGCGGCTGTCGGCCTGGTCGTGCGCCCACGGCGTCGGCCGCTGGATGGAGGACTGCGGCTGCCACACCGGCGGCGAGCCGGGCTGGAACCAGGCCTGGCGCCGGCCGCTGCGCAACGCCCTCGACCTGCTGCGCGACGTCGCCAACGAGGTGTTCGAGCGCCGGTCGGCGAAGGTGCTGCGCGACCCGTGGGGCGCCCGCGACGCCTACGTCGACGTGCTGCTCGGCGCCACCACGGTCGACGACTTCGTGGCGGAGCACGTGACCGGCGACCTGGCGGCGGAGGTCGAGGCGCTCACGCTGCTGGAGTGCCAGCGCCACGCGCTGCTGATGTACACGTCGTGCGGCTGGTTCTTCAACGACCTGGCCGGCATCGAGACCCTGCAGATCCTGCGCTACGCGGCCCGCTGCATCGACCTGCTCGACGAGATGGGCGAGCCCCCGCCGGTCGAGCGGTTCCTCGAGGTGCTCGCCGAGGCCACGTCGAACCGGCCCAGCGAGGGCGACGGCCGGGCACTGTGGAAGCGCCACGTCGATCCCGCCCGGGCCGATGCCGCCCGGGTGGCCGGGCACATCGCCCTGGTCGAGCTGCTCGACGGCGACGGCGTGATCACCGAGCTGGGCGGCTACTTCGTCGAGCGCGAGCTGCAGGACATCGTCGACCGGGGCGGCGTGGCCACGTCGGCCGGCCGGGTGGCGCTGACCCACCGCCGCACCCGGCGCCGCACGGTGTGGACCTACGGGGCCGTGCACCTCGGCGGCCTCGAGGTGTTCGGGGCCGTGCGCCCTGCCGCCGAGCAGCTGGCCGACGACGAGGCCGCGGTCGCCCAGCTGTCCGACGCCACCCGCGACGGCGAGCGGATCACCGCCCTGCTGCGGCTGGTCACCGACCGCTTCGGGCCCCGGGAGTTCGGCCTGGAGAGCGTGCTGCCCGGCGTCGGCGACGACCTGCTGCACGCCACCGCGGCCAGCCTCGCCGACCGCTTCGTCGCCGCCTACGACGAGCTGCGCACCGACTACCACGACACCCTCGTCGCCCTGGCCGTGGCCGGCACCACCCTGCCGGCCGAGCTGCGGGGGCCGATCGAGCTGGCCCTCGCCCGGCGGCTGGAGTCGGAGCTGGCCGAGGCCGCGATCGCCACCGACCCGGCGGCCTACGCCGGGCTGCGGGCCATCGTGCGGGAGGCCCGGGAGGAGGGCGTGCAGATCAGCTCGCCCCGGGCGTCGGAGGCGCTGGGCCGGGCGCTGGTCGCCGCGGTCGAGGAGGCCGCCGCCGAGCCGGAGGAGGCGGCGGTCGCGACCGCCGTCGGCATGGTGGAGCTGGCCCGGGAGCTGGGCATGCCGGTCGACTTCGGCGTCGCCCAGGAGCGGGCCTACGACGCCGTCACGTCCGACCCCGCCGTCGCCGAGACCCTCCGCCCGCTCACCCGCATCCTCGGCCTCGCCGGCTGACGCCCGTCTGTCCAGCGGCGGCCGGGCGCGGGTAGATTTGGCCCACTGTGGCTACGGACATCCAGACCTGTTACCGCCATGGCGACCGGCGGGCAGGTGTCCGGTGCCAGCGTTGCGAGCGGCCGATCTGCCCCAGCTGCATGAACCAGGCGTCGGTCGGGTTCCACTGCCCCGAGTGCTCCCGCACCGGCCGCCAGAAGGTCGTCACCGCCCGCTCCCTGGGTACGACGCCCTACGTCACCGCGGGGCTGATCGCCGCCAACGTGGTGGTGTTCCTGGTCGACATGTTCAGCGGCACCGTCAACGGGCTGGGCGAGCTGGGCCTCGACTGGGCTCTCTTCGGCCCGGCGGTCGGCGACGGCGACTGGTGGCGGCCGATCACCGTGGGCTTCGTCCACTCGGGCCTGATCCACATCGGCTTCAACATGCTGCTGCTGTACCAGCTCGGGACGCTGCTGGAGCCGGCGCTGGGGCGCGTCCGCTTCGTGGCGCTCTACGTGATGGCGCTGCTGGGCGGGTCGTTCCTGGTGCTGGTGATGAGCTACGACACCGTGACGGTGGGGGCGTCGGGGGCGGTGTTCGGGCTGATGGGCGCGGCGGTGGTGGCCTTCCGGTCCCGCGGCATCGACCCGTTCAGCACCGGCATCCCCCAGCTGCTGGGCCTCAACCTGCTGATCACGTTCGTCGCCGCCCGCTACATCTCGGTGGGGGG
>DATHJB010000182.1 GCA_035316325.1 Acidimicrobiales bacterium | reverse complement strand
GCGGACACGCCGGCCCACACGCCGATGGCCCGGCCGCGCTCCTTCGGGTCGTGGAAGACGTTCGTGACGACCGACAGGGTGGCCGGCATGATGAACGCCCCTCCCACGCCCATCAGGGCGCGGAAGCCGATGAGGGAGTTCGCCGACGACGAGAACGCGGCCAGCGCCGAGCCGACGCCGAACACGGCGAGGCCGCCGGCCAGGGCCCGGTAGCGGCCGAAGCGGTCGCCCAGCGCCCCGGCGGTGAGCAGCAGGCCGGCGAACACGAGCACGTACGAGTCGACGATCCACTGGAGGTCGCTGGCCTGGGCACCGAGGCCGCCCTGCGACTCGGACTTCGACAGGGTGGGCAACGCGATGTTGAGGATGCTGTTGTCGACGACGATCACGACGAGGCTGAGGCACAGCACGATGAGCGTGAGCCAGCGCCGTCGATGGACGTGGTCGGCGTCGTGTTGCCAGTCGCGCATGGCGCTTGCCCCTCCTACGGGTAGATTCCTGAGTGACCTCAGCAGTTGCTGAGGGTACTCACTAGTCACGGGAACGCCAACAGGAATTCTCCGATGGTCTCGACATCACCGACACCGACAACGACGCCGGTCGATGCCGTCGACCTGGCGGATGCCTTCTTCGCCGTGTCCCACGCCCTCAAGCGGAACATCAACGCCCGGGTGCAGCCCACCGGGCTGTCGCTGGCCCGGCTGCAGGTGCTGTTCCAGCTGGTCGACGGGCAGGCGATCCGCATCGGTGAGCTGAGCACCTGCATCGGCGTCGCCGCCCGCACCATGACCTCCACGATCGAGGCGATGGAGCGCGACGGTCTGGTCACCCGCCGGTCCGACCCGCAGGACGGGCGGGCCACGATCATCACCATCACCGACGCCGGCCGTCGCCTCTACGAGGAGGGCCGTCGGGTGCAGGCGAGCGTGGTCGCCGACCTGTTCGAGACCCTCGACCCCGGCCAGCGCGCCGCCCTCGGCGAGGTCCTCCAGCAGCTCAACCAGCTCGCCATCGACGCCGCCCGCTCCACCGCCCGCACGCCTCTCGGCTAGAGCGTCCGCTCCGCGGACGAGACGGGCGACAGGGAGCCGTCGCCCGCGGGGATCCGCCAGGACGCCCGCGTCGACGCCTGGGCCGAGCGGTCGAAGGTGTCGATCACGCGGAAGGACACCGTGGCCTCTGTCGGGGTCAGGTCGACCAGGCCGTAGCCCTGGCTCACCAGGTCCATGTAGTCGAGGTGGGGGTTGATGGCGAGGAAGCCGTCCTCCAGGGTCCGCAGCACCGCCTCGGCCTGGTCCAGCGGCAGGTCGGGCAGGTAGGCCCGGCGCAGGTCCGGGTCGGCGGTCTGCGAGCCGCACACGAACTCGTGGGCCACCACCGGCGATGCCGCCAGGTCGTCGTAGTCGGGCCGCAGGGCACCGGCGAAGTAGATGTGGGTGTGACCCGCCGTCACCAGCACGTTGGGGATCTCGTGGCGGGCGACGAAGTCGAGCAGCTCCCGCCGCTCCGCCCAGTACATGTCCCAGGCGTCGCTCGCCACGTAGCTGCCGCCGTTGAGGTGGAACCCGGGCGCCCCGGCCGCACGGGCCTCGGGGGTGTCGTAGTCGGCCAGCCGCAGGGCCAGGAAGTTGTAGCCGTGGCCGATGTGGCGCCAGGTCGCGTCGCTGTCGCGGAGCCGCCGCTGCAGCCAGCGCTTCTGCGCCCGGCCCAGGCACGTGCGGTCCTCGGCGAAGATGCCCGCGCCCTCGGGCGTCGCGGTGTCGATGGTCGACAGGCCGAGCGGCCCGCCCGGCACGCCGTCGACCACCCGGTCGCGGTACTGGCGGGCGTCGAGCAGCAGGAACGACGCCAGCCGCCCCCAGCCGATCTCCCGGTAGGTGCGCGTGGGGTCCGACCGCACCCGGGAGACCGGCATGTGCTCGAACCACGCCTGGCTGGCGGCGGCGAACCGGGCCGGGTCGAGGGTGCGGTCGATGCCGTTGACGAACTCGCCGTCGTCCCACATCGCCACCACCGGGTAGCGGGCGTGGAGCTCCTGCAGCAGCGGGTTGGCCTTGAAGCGCCGGTAGACGCCCCGGTAGTCGTCGAGGGTCAGGGTGGCGGTGTCGTGGACGTACACGTAGTCGCCGTAGTGGACCCAGAAGTCGATGTCCTCGTCGGCCATGGCCAGGTGGGCGACGTACTGGCTGTCGTTGATCTGCTGGCACGACGAGAAGGCGAACCGCAGCGACGCCACGTCGGCCCGGTGATGGGGCGCTGTGCGCAACCGCCCGCGGCGGCTCACGCCCGCTGCCGTGCGGAACCGGTAGTGGTACCAGCGGTCGGACCGCAGCCCGTCGACCTCGACCTTCGCCGTGTAGCCGCCCGACGCTCGCGCCGTCGTCAGGCCCCTGCGCACGATCCGGCGGAACCGGTCGTCGGACGCGACCTCCCACCGCACCGTCACCGGACGGCCGGCGGCCCGGCCCACCGGGTCGGCCACCTTGGTCCAGATCACCGCACCCGACGGCTGCGGGTCGCCCGCCGCCACGCCGAGCGGGTAGTTCGGGTCGATCGGCGCCACGTCGGCCGACGCCGCCACCAGGTCGAGCCATCCTGCTGCCCCCGCTCCGGCCGCACCCAGACCCGCGAGGAACCCCCTGCGCCCCAGCATGGGCGCGATTCTGTCAGGAGGAGCGCCCTCTGCGCTCGGCCTCTAAGCGGCCTCGAGGGCGTGGAGGATGTCCTCGACGATGTCGGACTCGGTGACCTCCAGCGTGATGGCCACCAGGCGGACCGTGGCGAGGGCGGCCAGCCAGGCGCCCGACATCGCCCGCTCCGCGCCGATCTGGTCGATGGCGGTCTGCACCGTCGGGCGGATGCCCCCGGCCGTGGCCGCCGCCATCGTGAGCATGTGGGCCAGGAGGCCGGCGCTGTCGGCCGGCACCGCGCCGTCCAGGGTCAAGCGCTCGATCAATTCGTCGAGCAGCAGCGCCTCGTCGGTCTCGGCGACCATGCGGCGCAGCGCCACGGCGGCCGCGTCGAGCAGGCCGTCGGCCACCTCCACCGGTCCGGTGTCGGCCACGGCGTTGCGCAGCACCAACGCCGCTTGGGCGGGCTCGTGGTCGAGTACCTGGGCCTCGAAGGCCTCGCGCAGCGATTCCGCCAACTCCATGGCGGGGCAGCCTAGGGGTCAGGCGGCACCCGACCGGCGTCATTGGTGCGGCATTGGTGCGGCAACCGCCCGGTATGGTCGCCGGATGGTGGCTGAGCCCCTGGTGATCGAGTTCCACGAGGACGAACGGGCGGCGGTCGTCAAGCGCATGGTGACGATGGCCGCCAAGCGCGAGGGGTGGATCAACTTCTCGCCGGGCCTCGACGTCGATCAGCCGCCGCCGCAGCGGTCGCCGCTGTCGGGCCTGTTCACCGCCCGCGGCCCCGACGTGCCGTTGGGCACGTGGAGCCCGCCCGAGCGCCGTTCGGAGCGCGATCCGGCGACGGTCGGCGTCCACCACGGGCAGGGGCCCCGCACGATCGAGATGCTCGCCGCCAAGGGCCTGGCGCTGCCCGACGGCTGGCGTCGGCTGCAGGACCACCCCCGGCGCGGCCTCGTCCTCGCCGTGCCGCCGTCGACCGACCCGGACGAGCTCGACGCCACGCTCCAGTGGCTGCTCACGGCCACCGGCCTGCTGTGCCCCATCCGCCGCACCGGCGAGTGGCGCGCCCTCTGCTACCGGGCTCTTTGAAGGGAAACGACCGTATTCGGGTCGTTTCCCTTCAAAGACTGCCGGAGGAGCCGACCGAAGCGGCCCAGCGGTAGTCGGGTTTGCCGGTAGGCGACCGCACCACCGAGTCGACCAGCACCACCCGCTTGGGTGCCTTGTAGCCCGCCAGGTGCCCCTTGCAGTGCGCCACCAGGTCGTCGAGCGACAGCGCGACGCCCGGCACCGCCTGGACGACGGCCGTCACGGCGCTCCCCCACCGCGGGTCGGCCACGCCCACCACCAGGCAGTCGTACACCGACGGGTGCGCCTTGAGGACCGCCTCGACCTCCTCGGGGAACACCTTCTCGCCGCCCGTGTTGATCACGCCCGACTCCCGGCCCAGCAGGGCGATGGCCCCGTCGGCCTCGACCGTGGCCATGTCGCCGGTGACCAGCCAGCGCTCGCCGTCGCGCTCCAGGAAGGTGGCGGCGGTGCGCTCCGGATCGTTGTGGTAGCCGAGCGGCAGGCGCCCCCCGGCCAGCACCTGGCCCACCACTCCCGACCCCGGCACGACCGGCGTGCCCGCACCGTCGACCACGATCGTCGGCTTGGTCGGCCGGTCGAAGCTCACCAGCGAGGCCCCGGCGTCGCGCTGGTCGGCCGTGACCCGTGACGCCCCCTGCGTCCCGGCCTCCGACGAGCCGAACCCGTCGACCAGGATCACCTGCGGCAGCGCCTTCAGCACCCGCTCCTTGGTGGCGCTCGACATCGGGGCGCCGCCGTTGCTGAACGAGAACAGCGACGAGACGTCGTAGCCGCCGGCCCGGTCCCACTCGTCGAGCAGCGGTCGGGCGACGGCGTCGCCGATCACGGTCAGCCCCTGCACGCCCTCGGCGGCCACCGTCCGCCACACCGCGGCCGGGTCGAGCGAGCCCGGCATCAGCACCGTCCTGCCGCCGCAGAACAGCCACGACAGCGTGGTCCACTGGGCCGCGGCGTGGATCATCGGCGCCAGCGGCATGTACGTGTACTGCTGGTCGAGCATGCGGTCCGGCAGCTCGTCGGGCCGCTCGGCCGGGCCTTGCAGGCGCATGGCGTCGCCGCCGCCGATGCAGGCGTAGAAGGCGTCCTCGTGGCGCCACACGACGCCTTTGGGCAGGCCCGTGGTGCCGCCCGTGTAGAGCACGTAGTGGTCGTCGCCGGAGCGCTCGACGTCCGGCCGGGCGCCGTCGCCCGGGGCCGCCGCCAGGGCCGCCTCGTAGTCGTCGCCGGTGGACAGCACCGACCGCACGTCCGGCAGGTCGCCCAGCACCGCGTCGACCCGGTCGCGCAGCGACGGCTGGGTGAGCACCGCCACGCTGTCGCTGTTGTCGAGCAGGTAGCGCAGCTCGTCGGTCACGTAGCGGTAGTTGACGTTGACCGGCACGGCCCGCAGCTTGAACGCCGCCAGCATCGCCTCGACGTACTCGGCGCAGTTCTGCAGGTACACGCCCACGTGGTCGCCCGGGCCCACCCCGAGCGACGCCCAATGGTGCGCCAGGCGGTTGGCCCGGTCCTCGAGCTCGGCGTAGGTGCGACGCTGGTCGCCCACCACCAGCGCTTCGCGCGCCGGCACCAGGTCGGCCGCCATCTCCCAGATGTCGGCCAGGTTGAAGCTGCGGGGTCCCCCCATGACCGCAGCTTGCTACAGCTTCGCCACGGCCTGCCGGCGATAGCGCGTGGTGGAGTGCTCCGGGTCGGTGTCGAACTGCGGGACGACCTCGTGGCCGAACAGCTCCATCGACCCGACCACGACCTCTGTCGGCAGCGTGTTGGTGGTGGGGCTGAAGGTGAGCTGGTCGAAGCCCATGTCCACCCAGTTCTGCACCGAGCGGGCGCAGTCGTCGGGGTCACCGATCACGACGAAGCCGTCGGCCGACAGCTGCTCCACCTGCTCGGGCGTCGGCTCCGGGATCTTCTCGGGCCACTCGGGCAGGGTCTTGGGCCGGGGCACGTTGTCGAGCCAGTGGTAGGCGAGCGTCGAGTAGTAGTTCATGCCCATGCTGGACGCGACCTCGAACGCCTTGCGGCGGTCCTCCATGCACAGCATGTTGGTCACGCCCATGATGTTGTCGTTCACGTAGTCGCCCACCGGCGTGGCGTTGACCACAGCCTTCTTGTAGTTGGTGACCAGCGGCTCCATCTGCTGGGGGCGGCCCAGCGAGAAGCAGAAGGCGCCCAGTCCCAGCTCACCGGCCTCGGTGAAGGTGCCCGGCGAGCCGGCGGCCACCCACATCGCCGGGTGCAGCGGCCCGTGGGGCTTGGGGAACACCTTGCGCTCCGGCATGCGGAAGTACTGCCCGTCGTAGCTGTAGGGCGCGTCCTTCCACATCTTCGGGATCTCGTTGATCGCCTCGCGCCACATCAGCTTGGTCTCGTTGATGTCGGCGATGTCGAAGCCATGGACCTCGGTGGTCGACGACCCGCGACCGGTGCCGAACTCGAACCGGTTGTTGGTGAGGTGGTCGAGCAGGGCGACGTTCTCGGCCACCCGCTGCGGCTTGTTCACCGCCGGCGTGATGTTGAAGATCGCCGAGCCGAGGTGCACCCGCTCGGTCTGCGCGGCGCAGAACGCCAGGAAGGCCTCGGGCCCGGGCATGTGGCTGTACTCGTCGAGGAAGTGGTGCTGCGGGCACCACACGTACTTGAAGCCGTGCTGGTCCGCCGCCTTGGCGATCTCGACGTTGCGGAAGATGCGCAGGTGCTCAGCGTTCGGATCCTTGTCCCGCTCGAAGCGGGGGACGAACAGCTGGGCGAAGACGCCGAACTCCATGTCGTGCTTTCCTCCTACTGGGCGACCTGCAGGACGCCACGATTGAGCTTCCCGTGGTGCAGGTCGTCGAGGGCCTGGTTGATCTGGTCGAGGGGGTAGACCTGGCTGACCATCTCGTCGAGCAGCAGCCGGCCGTCCTTGTAGAAGCCGACGAGCAGCGGGATGTCGTGGTGCGGCCGGGTCGAGCCGTAGCGGCAGCCGAGGATCGACTTGTCGTTGTAGAGGTCGTTCACCACGAAGCCGGCCTCGCTGCCCAGCTTGGGGACGCCGAGCAGGGTGACGGTGCCACCCCAGTCGAGCAGGGCGACGGCCTGGCGGATCAGGTCCGGGTGGCCGACGCACTCGAAGACGTGGTCCACGCCGTTGGGCAGGCCCAGGTCCTTGATGGCGACCACCGTGGACATCTCATGGCTCGCCGCGCCGTCACCGCTCGCTCCGACCGCGCGGGGGTCGACGAAGTCGGTGGCGCCGAAGCGGCGGGCCACGTCCTCCTTGGCGGGGTTGGCGTCGACCACGACGATCCGGCTCGCCGCGGCGATGCGGGCCGCCTGGATGGCCGACTGACCGATGCCGCCGGCGCCGATGATCACCACCGTCTGGCCCGGCTGGACCTTGGCCCGGTTGAGCACCGCGCCCGCCCCCGTCACGACGGCACAGCCGATGAGGCAGGCGGCCGTGAAGGGGACCTCGGGATCGATCACCACCGCCTGGGTCTCGCTGACCACCACGGCCTCGGTGAACACCCCGGCGTTGGCGAACTGGAACGCCTTCTCGCCGCCGACCGTGAAGGGGCGGGGCAGCCGGCCCATCGTGTCGCGGCAGTGGGTGGGCTGGCCCCGGTCGCAGGCGGCGCAGCGGCCACAGTTGCCCAGGGTCGTCAGCACGACGTGGTCGCCGACCTTCACCTTGGTGACGGCGTCGCCCACCTGGTCGACCACGCCCGCGCCCTCGTGGCCCATCACCACGGGCGTCGGGAACGGGATGGTGCCGTCGATCACGGACACGTCGCTGTGGCAGAGACCGGCGTTGACGATGTGCACCCGCACCTCGTGGGGGCGGACGTCACGCACCTCGACGTCGTCCCGGACCTCCAGGTCACCGGTCCAAACGATTCCTCTCACGGCTTCCCTCGTCCTCTCAGCCCGGCCAGACGATCGACTGGATCTCGCTGTAGGCGTGCAACCCGTAGCTGCCCCGGTCCCGGCCGACGCCGGAGAGCTTGAAGCCGCCGAAGGGCGCCTCGGGATGCTGCTGCACGGTGTTGATGGCCACGTTGCCCGATCGCAGCTGCCGGGCCACCCGCATCCCCCGGGCGGTGTCGCCGGTGAACACGTAGTCGTTGAGCCCGAAGTCGGTGCCGTTGGCGAGGGCGATGCCCTCGTCCTCGTCGTCGAACGGCAGCACGACGACGACCGGTCCGAAGATCTCCTCCTGGACCACGGTCATGCCCGCCTTGCACCCGGAGATCAGCGTCGGGGTGACGTAGAACCCAGGCCCCAGCGCGGGCCGCTCGCCCCCAGCTACGACCGACCCGCCCTCCCCGGCGCCCACTCGGATGTAGCCCTCGATGCGATCTCGCTGTGCGGCGGAGATTACCGGCCCCACCACAGTCCTTGCATCGAGAGGGTCTCCGACCTGCAGTTTCGTGCTCGCGAACGCCAGACCTTCGACCAACTGGTCGTAGATGCCGCGCTGTGCGATCACCCGCGTCGGTGCGGTGCAGATCTGCCCGGAGTGGAACGCCCACGCGCTCGCGATGGCGCCGATGGAGGTCTTCAGGTCGGCGTCGTCGAACACCAGACCGGCGCCCTTGCCACCCAGCTCGAGCAGCAGGCGCTTCATGTCGTGGCCGGCGACCTGGCCGATGCGCTGGCCGACCGCGGTGGAGCCCGTGAAGCTCACCATGTCGACCTGAGGAGCGGCGACGAGGGCCTCGCCGGCCTCGGCGCCGCTCCCGGAGACGATGTTGACCACGCCCCGCGGGAAGCCCGCCGCTTCCACCGCCTCCGCGAAGCGGAGCACGGCGAGCGGGTCCTGCGGGGCGGGCTTGATCACGACCGTGTTGCCCATCGCCAGTGCAGGGCCGAGCTTGCCGGCCATGTTGACCAGCGGGAAGTTGTACGGGGTGATGCAGGCGACCACGCCGACGGGCCGGCGCTCGACGACCGCGCCCACGAGGGCTCCGGTCGACAGCGCGGTGGCCGGCATCTCGGCCGGCGCGAGAGGCTCGGTGGTCGACTCCATGGCGCCCCGGGCGTAGCGGCGGAAGCGCTCGATGGTGGTGGGCACCTGCATGGTGGAGGCCACCCGCAGCGTCGCCCCCGTCTCGGCCTGCACCAGGGGGATCCAGTCGTCCTTGCGCTCGCGCACGGCGTCGGCCAGGCGGTCGAGCAGCTCGGCCCGCTCCGCCGGCTTGGTGCGCGACCAGGCGGGGAAGGCGTCGGCGGCGGCCTGGGCGGCGTCGGCCACCTGGTCGGGCGATGCCTCGGGGGCAGCGCCGACGATCTCCTCGGTGGCGGGGTTCACGATGTCGTAGGTGCCCCTGGCACCGGCGACCCGCTCGCCCCCGATCAGCATCTGCTCTTCCCCCGTCACGCCCCTGAGAATAGAACACGTTCTAATTCTGAGCAAGCGGGCCGGTCGAGCGGGGTCCACCCGTAGATTCGCCGGGTGCGACCTGACTGGCCGGCGCTGCAGCGGACGATCGCCGGGGAGGTCGTGGTGGGTGGCCCGAACCCGGTGTTCAACACCCGGTTCGCCTCGCCGGCACCGCTCGCGGTCGTGCGCTGCGCGACGGCTTCCGACGTGCGGGAGGCGATCGGGTTCGTCCGCCGGCAGGGGCTGCCGCTCGTGGCCCGGAGCGGCGGGCACTGCTTCGCCGGGCACTCGACGATCGCCCGGGGTGTGGTCGTCGACGTGTCACCGCTGGCGTCGGTCTCGGTCGACCTGGCGGGCGGTGTGGCGGGTGGGCTGGTCACGGTGGGCGCCGGCGCCCGGCTGGGCGCGGTGTACTCCGCGTTGGACGACCACGGGCTCGCCATCCCCGCGGGCACGTGTCCGACGGTCGGGATCGCCGGGCTGACGCTGGGCGGCGGGCTCGGCATCCTCGGGCGGCGCTACGGGCTGACGTCGGATCGCCTGCTCGCCGCCGAGATCGTGCTGGCCGACGGGCGCATCCTCACCTGCGACGGGTCGCAGCACCCCGACCTCTTCTGGGCGCTGCGGGGCGCGGGGGCGGGCAACTTCGGCGTGGTCACGTCGCTCACCTTCCGGACGGTCCCGGCGCCGCCGGCCACCACCACGTTCCACCTGTCGTGGCCCTTCGCCCGGGCCGCCGCGGCGATCGAGGCCTGGCAGGCGTGGGCACCGGCCGGGCCGGACCAGCTGTACGCCAGCCTCAAGATCACCGCCGAGGGCGACCGGGCGCCGTCGGTCGACGTCTACGGAACGTTCCTGGGCGACGCCGGTGATCTCGTGCCGGGGCTGGTCGACCGGGTGGGCGCCGGTCCCCGGTGGTCCTGGTCGGCGGAGCTGTCGTTTCCCGAGACCCGAGCGTTCTGGGCGCAGCTCCCCACGGTGGACGGCGCCAGCTTTGGCAGCGACGACGACAGCAGCGACGACGACGGCGGCGAGCCGGCCGACCAGCTCCACTTCCTCAGCCGGTCGGAGTTCTTCCGCCACCCGCTGCCCGCCGACGCGATCGCCACGCTGCTCGACCGCTTCGCCGAACCGCCGGCGCCCGGCGAGGCCCGGGAGCTGGACTTCATGCCCTGGGGCGGCGCCTTCGGCCGGGTGGCGCCCGACGCCACCGCGTTCGTCCACCGCGACGAGCTGTTCCAGCTCAAGCACACGTCCGCCCTCCGCCCCGACGCCGCGGACGTCGACAAGGAAGCGGCGCACCACCACGTGACGGCGTCGTGGGCCGCGGTGCACCCCTGGGGGTCGAACCGGGTGTTCCCGAACTTCGCCGACCCCGACCTCGGCGACGACGCCCCCGCCGCCTACCACGGCACCAACCTCGACCGCCTCCGGCAGGTCAAGGCCCGCTACGACCCCGACCACCTCTTCCACTTCCCCCAGAGCATCCCCCCGAGCTGACTACCGTGCCGCCATGCGCGGGATCAACAGGGTGCGGGCGCAGCGGCTCACCCGCTCCGGCGGCCGGTTCCTCCACATGGACCTCGACAGCGCCGAGCTGCGCTACCGCAAGGCGCTGAGGCTGGATCCGAGCTCGCACGTGGCGTGGTTCGACCTCGGCCTCGTCTGCAAGTGGACGCAGCGCTGGGAGGAAGCCTTCGACTGCAACCTCCGGGCCACCGAGCTGATCGGGGAGAAGCGGGACGAACCGGCCTGGTGGAACCTCGGGATCGCGGCGACCGCCCTGCACCGCTGGCCGGCGGCACGGCGGGCATGGCGCGTCTACGGCGTCGACCTGCCGGACGGCGACGGTCCGATCGAGGCGGACCTCGGCCGCGCGGCCCTCCGGCTCAACCCGACGGCGGAGGTGGTGTGGGGGCACCGGATCGACCCTGCCCGGATACGAGTTGCCTGCATCCCGACCCCGGAGTCGGGACACCGGTGGGGCGACGTCGTCCTGCACGACGGTGAACCCCGGGGCCGTCGTGCGTTCGACGAAGGTCTACGACCGGTGTTCGACGAGCTCGCCCGGTGGGCGCCGTCGGACGTGCCGACGATCCAGGCGTCGGTGAGCGCCGGACGCGTGGCCGAGGTCGACGAGCTGGTCACCAGGCTCGTCGAGGCGGGCCACGAGGCCGAGGACTGGACCCGCACCCTCCGGATGCTCTGCCCCGACTGCAGCCTGGCCGACGGCAGCGGGCACGATCACGACCACGACGGCGAACCGGCCGACGACCCCGACCGTGAGCACCGTCTCGGCATCGCCGGACCGCTCGGCCCGGTCACCCTGATCCTCGAAGCCTGGCGATCGGACGCACCGCAGCGCCGCTGCCACGACGTCGCCGCCACAGAGGACGGGGAATAGGCGCCGCCGGCACTGGTGTGCGCCTCGTCGGGGACCTAGGATTAGAACGCGTTCTATTTCACGTCGAGGGGGCCTCCATGAGCGAAGCGACAACCGAGATCCCGAGGATCATCTCGGTCGACGACCACGTGGTCGAGCCACCCGACCTGTGGAGCAACCGGCTGCCCGCCAAGTACCAGGACCGGGGCCCCCGGGTGGAGCGCGACCGGGCCGTCTTCTCCTTCAAGGGGGGCCGCTTCTCCTTCGAGAAGGGCGTCCCCGAGGGCGAGTGGTGCGACTGGTGGCTCTACGACGGCCTCGTCTACCCCTTCCCCAAGCTCTCCGCCGCCGTGGGGTTCGACGACCTCGACGTCACCCCCACCACCTACGACGAGATCCGCCCCGGCTGCTGGATCCAGTCCGAGCGCCTGGCCGACATGACCGCCAACCACGTCGACGCCTCGATCTGCTTCCCCAACACGCTCCCCCGCTTCTGCGGCCAGACCTTCTACGAGCAGGGCATCAAGCGGGAGGACGGCGACCCGGAGCTCGCCCAGCTCTGCGTCGAGGCCTACAACGACTGGATGATCGACGAGTGGTGCGGCGGCGAGGGCAAGGGCCGCCTCATCCCGCTCACGATCATCCCCCTGTGGGACCCTGAGCTGGCCGCCGACGAGATCCACCGCTGCGCCGACAAGGGCAGCCACGCCGTCGCCTTCTCCGAGAACCCGCACCCACTGGGCCTCCCGTCGATCCACTCGGGCAAGTGGGACCCGTTCTTCGCCGCCTGCCAGGACACCGAGACCGTGGTGTGCATGCACATCGGCTCGTCGTCCCGGATGCCGGCCACGTCGCCCGACGCCCCCTTCATCGTCAGCTCCACGCTCACGTTCCAGAACGCCATGGGCTCGATGCTCGACTTCATCTTCTCCGGCACGCTCGAGCGCTTCCCGACGATGAAGATCGCCTACTCGGAGGGCCAGGTCGGCTGGATGCCCTACGTGCTGGAGCGGGCCGACAAGCTGTGGGCCGAGCGGTCCGACAACAGCTTCGGCACGTCGCTCCCCCGCCGCCCGTCCGAGTACATCGCCGGCCGGGTGTACGGCTGCATCTTCGACGACGAGACCGGGCTGCGGAACCGGGACGCCATCGGCATCGAGCAGATCTGCTTCGAGACCGACTACCCGCACGCCGACTCGACGTTCCCGCACAGCAAGAAGGTGGCCACGGAGATCTGCGCCGGCGCCGGGCTGAGCGAGACCGAGACCTACCAGCTGCTCCGGGGCAACGCCATCACCGCCTTCGGGCTCGAGCGCTTCGGGATCACCCGGTGAGCGCCGCGAGCGACACCGGAGCCCTGAGCGATCGGGTCGACGACCTCGGCGGCGAGGTGGTGCTGGGGTCGATGCTGTTCACCCTGGTGGAGCCGCACAAGGGCCACGAGGTGGCGTACCACCGATGGTACGAGCGCGACCACTTCTACGCCGGCTGCATGGTCGGGCCGTGGTTCTTCGCCGGCCGCCGCTGGGTGTCGACCCGCGACCTGAAGGACCGGCGGATCGGCTCGGGCGAGTCGCCGCTGTTCGGCGACGACGCCGCCGGGTCGTACCTGGCGCTGTACTGGGTGCTCGACGGCCGGGGCCCCGAGAACACCGACTGGGGCTCGCGGCAGGTGAAGTGGCTGCACGACAACGGCCGGATGTTCCCCCACCGCGACCACATCCACACGCTGATCTACCGCTACCGGGGCGCCGAGCGGCGCGACGACGACGGTGTCCCGCCCGAGCTGGCGCTCGACCACCCGTTCCAGGGGCTGGCGGCGGTGATCGTCGAGCGGCCGCCCGAGGCCGACCGCAAGGCCCCGGTCCCCCAGTGGGACCTCGGCCCGGACTCGTCGGTGGCGCTGGTGCTGCGCTGGTCCGGCATCCCGCTGCCGCCGGGCGCCCCCGTCACCCAGCCGGGCGCCACGGGCGTCGAGCGGCGGGAGCTGCAGCTGTGGTTCGCCGACTCCGAGCCCGAGCACTGGTGGCCCGCCGTCGAGGCCTACGCCGAGGCCCTCGAGGCCAACGGCGAGGGCGTCGTCCGGTGGGCGTCGCCGTTCGTCCCGACGGTCCCCGGCACCGACCGCTACACCGACCAGCTCTGGTGATCGCCTCCCGTCCTCGTCCCCCGGCGGGCGGGGGACGAGGACGGCGCTCGGAACCTCAGAACGTCAGTCGGCCCAGCCGGGGCGGACCAGGCCGGTCTCGTAGGCGTAGACCACCAGCTGGGCCCGGTCGCGGGCGCCGAGCTTGATCATCGCTCGGCTCACGTGGGTCTTGGCGGTGGTGGGGCTGATGTAGAGGGCCGTGGCGATCTCGTCGTTGGAGAGGCCGGCGGCGACCTGGGCCATCACCTCGCGCTCGCGGTCGGTCAGCAGGTCGAGGCTCGGCGCCCGCTCGGCCGGCTTGGCCCGGGTGGCGTACTCCTCCACCAGGCGACGGGTGGCCCGGGGCGACAGGAGGGCGTCACCGGCGGCCACGGCCCGGACGGCCCGCAGCAGGTCGGCGGGCTCGGTGTCCTTCACCAGGAAGCCGGAGGCTCCCGAGCGCAGGCCCTCGAACACGTACTCGTCGAGGTCGAAGGTCGTGAGGATCACGATGCGGACGGCGTCGTAGCGCTCGTCGGCGGTGATGGCCTTGGTGGCCTCGAGGCCGTCCATGCCGGGCATGCGGATGTCCATGAGCACCACGTCGGGGCGGTGTTCGGCGACGGCCCGCACGGCATCGGCGCCGTCGCCCGCCTCGGCGACCACCTCGATCCCGTCCTCCGAGTCGAGCAGCGCGCGCAGGCCCGCCCGCACCAGCACCTGGTCGTCGACCAACACCACCTTGATCATGTGTCCTCCTCGAGCGGCAGCCAGGCTCGCACGGCGAAGCCCCGGCCGGCGCGCGGACCCACGTCGAGGCTGCCGCCGAGCTGCGCCACCCGCTCGCGCATGCCGACGATGCCGTGGCCGCCGACGGTGCCGTTGTGGGGGGTCGGCTTGGCGAGTCCCTCGTCGAGGACCTCGACCACCAGGCCGCCGTCGTCGAGGTGGAGCCGCACCACGGCGCGCGGGTCGGACGAGTGCTTGGCCACGTTGGTCAGCGACTCCTGGACGATGCGGTAGGCGGCCAGGCCGACGGGACGGGGCACGTCGTCGCCGACGCCGTCCCGATCCACCTGCACGTCGACGCCGGCGGCCCGGGCCTTGTCCACCAGGTCGCCCAGACCCTCCAGGCTGGGGGTGGGTGCACGGGGCGCGGCGCCGGTCCCGTCGTCGCCCGCCTCGTCGATCTGGCGCAGCACGCCCAGGATCGACCGCAGCTCCACCAGGGCGTCCTTGCTGGCCTGCTTGATGGTGGTCAGCGACGTGCGGGCCTGCTCCGGCTGCTGGTCCATCAGGTGCAGCGCCACGCCCGCCTGGAGGCTGATGAGCGACATGTTGTGGGCGACGACGTCGTGGAGCTCGCGGGCGATGCGCAGGCGCTCCTCGGTCTCGCGGCGCCGCAGCGCCTCGGTCTGCGACAGCGCCGCCGCCTCGGCCCGGTCGCGCCGGTAGCGCACCGTCTCGGTGATGGAGATCAGCGCCACCAGCCATGCCGCCAGCGCCACCATGTGGACGACGGCGGGCCGGTCGCCGTCGTCGAGCAGGTAGGGCAACCAGGGGAACCCAACGAAGCCGACCACCAGCGCCGTGATCGCGGCGACGCGGCGCCCCTTGAAGACCACGGTGACCAGGGCGACGATCATCGGCAGGAAGACGGGCCCGCGGGCGTAGCCCAGCGACCAGTAGGTGAGGGTGAACGTCACCGCCGCGGCGAGCGTCGCGGCCGGGAAGCGGTTGCGGAACGCCAGCGACACCACCCCGGCGCCCAGCAGCAACGCTCCGGCGACGCCGTAGTTGCGGTCCGGCTGGTTCTGGGACGCGAAGTAGGTGCCGACGACGGTGACGAAACCGACGACGGCGAGGAGCAGCGCCTCCTGGAGGAGGTGCCGACGGTCCTGGACCCAGGTGAGCACGACTCCGAGCGTACGGACCATGGGCGCCCCGGGCATCCACCGGGTAGCGACGATGCGCGTACTCCCCCGGGAGTAGGCGGGGCCCGGTCGTCGGCCCGCCGTACCCCGGCCGGCGCAGGCGAGGACCCGCCGCCGGTCGGACGACCCGGCGGCCCGCGATCCGCACGCTGTGGGCATGGCACGAAACTCCTCCCGCACCATCCCTGCACCTGCACCCGGACCGCCCGTCGGCGCCGGTCGTGACGACCTCGACGCCGCTCCCGCGGCGGCCCGCGCCGAACGGGCCACCAAGGTGTACGGCACCGGCCCGGCCGCCGTCCGAGCGCTCGACGAGGCCACGCTCAGCATCCCGACCGGGCGGCTCACCGCCGTCATGGGGCCCTCCGGCTCCGGCAAGTCGACGCTGCTGCAGTGCATGGCCGGGCTCGACACGCTCACCGACGGCAGCGTCCACATCGGCGACGACGACCTGGCCGAGCTGTCCGACAACGACCTCACCCTGCTGCGGCGGGAGCGGGTCGGCTTCGTGTTCCAGGCGTACAACCTGGTCCCGACGCTGACGGCCCGCGACAACATCCTGCTGCCCCTCACCCTGGGCGGCCGCTCGCCGGACCCGGCGTGGTTCGAGCAGGTGGTCACCACCGTCGGCCTGGCCGACCGGCTCACGCACCACCCCAGCGAGCTCTCCGGCGGCCAGCAGCAGCGCGTCGCCGTCGCCCGGGCGCTGGTCACCCGGCCCGAGCTGGTGTTCGCCGACGAGCCCACCGGCAACCTCGACTCCCACTCGGGCGCCGAGATCCTCGGGTTCCTCCGCCACGCGGTCGACACGTTCGGCCAGACCGTGGTGATGGTCACCCACGACCCGGTGGCGGCCGCCTACGCCGACTCCGTGGTGTTCCTCGCCGACGGGCGTCCGGTCGACTCGATGGAGTCGCCCACCGCCCAGCGCGTCCTCGACCGCATGAAGGCCTTCGGCGAGACGTCGGGCCCCACGAAGGAGATCCGGTCATGATCCGCATCAGCCTCATCTCACTGTGGGCACGGCGCCGACGCCTCATGGGCACCACGCTCGCCGTGTTCCTCGGTGTCGCCTTCCTGAGCGGCACCCTCGTGCTCGGCGACACGCTGAGCGCCAACTTCGACCGGCTGTTCGCCGAGGTGTCGGCCGGCACCGACGTGGTCGTGCGCAGCGACTCGTCCATCTCCAACGAGGACGACATCGACGGCGGGCGGGCCCCGCTCGACCAGTCGCTGGTCTCGTCGCTGGCGTCGGTCGACGGTGTCGACGTCGCCGAAGGGCAGGTCGTCGGTTACGGCGCCCTGGCCGACAAGGACGGCGAGCCCGTCGGCGGCAACGGCCCGCCCCGCCTCGCCGGCAGCTGGATCGACACACCGGGGTTGAACCCCTACGAGCTGGCCGAGGGCCGCGCTCCCGAGACGTCCGACGAGGTCGTCGTCAACCGGGGTGCCGCCGAGCTGGCCGACGTGTCGGTGGGTGACACCGCGGTCGTCCAGACCCCCGAGCCGGTGGAGGTCACCGTGGTCGGCATCTCGACCTTCGGCGGCACCGACGGCCTGGGTCAGACCACCTGGACCGCCTTCACGTTGGAGGGCGCACAGGAGCACGTCACGAAGCGGCCCGACGAGGTGTCGACCATCCTGCTGCAGGCCGACGACGGCGTGTCGAGCGCCGAGCTGCGGTCGCGGGTCGATCGGGCGCTGCCCGACGGCGTGGAGGCCATCACCGGGGCGGACCTGGCCGGCGAGCGCACCGACGCCATCTCGGCCGAGTTCCTCGACATGCTGCGGACCTTCCTGGTGGTGTTCGCCGGGATCGCCCTGGTCGTCGCCACCCTGAGCATCGCCAACACCTTCTCGATCACGGTGGCGCAGCGGACCCGCGAGCTGGCGCTCGTGCGGGCCGTCGGCGCCTCCCGCCGGCAACTGCGCCGGACCGTGGCGATCGAGGCGCTGGGGATCGGGCTGGTCGCCTCGGTTGCGGGCGTGGTCGCCGGCGTGGGCGTGGCCGCGACGCTGAAGGGCGTGTTCGACGCCTTCGGCTTCGCCCTGCCCGCCGGTGGGCTGGAGATCAAGCCCCTGTCGATGACCGCCGCCTTCGTGGTGGGCGTGACCGTCACGTACATCGCGGCCCGGTCCGCGGCCCGACGTGCCGCCTCTCTGGCGCCGGTCGAGGCCATGCGCGACGCGGCAGTCGAGCCCTCGGCGCTCGGCCGGGTGCGGCTGGTGCTGGGCTCGGTGGTCGGTGTCGGCGGTGTCGCCCTGACGCTGGTCGGCGCCTCGGCCGATGCCGTGGTGCTCACCGGCGTGGGTGCGGTCGGCATGGTCGTGGCGACCCTGCTGCTGGCACCGGCCGGCCTGTCGCCGGTCGCCGGTGTGCTGGGTGGCGGGCTGCGCCGCCTGCGGGGCGTCAACGGGATGCTGGCCGAGCAGAACGCCCGACGGAACCCCCGTCGCTCGGCGGCCACCGCCACCGCTCTGGTGGTCGGCGTCGCCGTGGTGGCCCTGTTCACGGTGTTCGCCGCCTCGACCAAGCAGGCCCTGGCCGAGCAGGTGGCCGACGACTTCGCCGCCGACCTGGCCGTGTCCACCCCGTCGTTCGGCGGTGGCCGGCTGAGCCCCGAGCTGGCCTCGGAGCTGTCGTCGATGGACGAGGTCGCCGGTGTGGTCGGCCTGGGTGGCGGGGCCGCCGACGTCGACGGGTCCAACGCCCAGGTGACGGCCACGTCGCCGGGTGACCTGACCGACGTGGGTGGCATCGAGCCGCTGGCCGGGTCGTTCGACTCGGTAGGCGACGACGGGATCGCCATCTCGGAGACCCGGGCCGACGACGAGGGCTGGTCGCTCGGCTCCTCCGTCGAGCTCGCCTTCGTGGACGGCGCCCGGGAGTCGGTCGAGGTGCGGGCGATCTACCCGGACAACTCGCTGCTCGGCGGCCTGGTCGTCGACGACGCCCTGTGGGACGCCCACAACGTCCAGCCTGCGGACACGACGGTGCTGGTCGACGTGGCGTCCGGGGTGTCGATCGACGACGCCAAGGCCGCCATCACCCCGGTGGCCGACAGCCACGGCGGCGACGTGCAGGACGGCTCGGAGCTGGCGGCCACCGCCGGCCAGGGGCTCGACCTGCTGCTCGGCGTGGTGTACGTGCTGCTGGCGCTGGCCGTGGTGATCGCCCTGCTGGGCATCGGCAACACGCTGTCGCTGGCGGTGCACGAGCGGCGCCGGGAGCTCGGGCTGCTGCGGGCGGTGGGCCAGACCCGCCGTCAGGTGCGGTCGGTGCTGCGGCTGGAGTCGGTGATCGTGGCGCTGTTCGGCACGGTCGTCGGGCTGGTGCTCGGGTCGTACCTGGGTTGGGCGCTGTTCGCCACGCTGTGGACCGACGGCTCGGGTGGCTTCACCCTGCCGATCCTCCGCCTGCTGGTGATCGCGGTCATGGGCGCCCTCGCCGGCGTCCTCGCCGCCCGCCGCCCCGCCCGCCGTGCGGCCCGCACCCCCATCCTGGAAGCCATCGCCTCCACCTGACCCCAACCCCAACCCCAACCGAAACTGCGTGTGTGGTGGCTGCTCCCCGGCCACCACACACGCAGTTTTACGGTCAGGTGGCGAGGGCGCCGCCGTCGACGGGGAGCGCGGTGCCGGTGATGTAGGCAGCGGCGGGGGTCGTGAGCCAGGTGATGGCTTGGGCGATCTCGTCGGGCTCGGCGGCGCGGCCGATGGGCATGGTCTTGCCCATCGCGGTGACGGCGTCGTCACCGCCGGCGAAGCGCTGGAGCATCGGGGTGCGGACGGTGCCGGGGAGCACGGCGTTCACCCGGATGCCGCTGCGGGCGACCTCGAGCGCGGCCGTCTTCGTGAGGCCGATCACCCCGTGCTTCGACGCCGCGTAGTGCGCCAGGCCGGGCACGCCCATCTCCCCCGCCGCTGAGGCGACGTTGACGATCACGCCGCCCGCCGGGTCCTGGGCCTGCATCTGGCGCAGCTCGGCCCGCACGCACAGGAACACCGACGTGAGGTTCACGTCGATCACCCGGCGCCACTCGTCGACCTCCTGGTCGACGGTGTTGCCGTAGGTGCCCGACACGCCGGCGGAGTTCACGGCGACGTCGAGGCGCCCGAAGGCGTCGACCACCGCCGCGAGCATGGCGTCGACGGCGGCCGTATCGGTCACGTCGGTCTTGACCGCGAGGTCGGCCTCCGCGTTCGAGATGTCGAGGTCGGCCACGACCACACGATCGCCGGCCTCGGACAGGAGGCGGGCCGTCGCCTTGCCGATGCCGGAGCCGCCGCCGACGACCAGGGCGACCCGGGGGGCCGGATCAGACGGCACCGTCGATCACCACCCTCGGCTCCTCGGTGAGCAGGAACACGGAACGGTCGAGGTCGACCAGGTGCTTCTCGTCCGGCCCGACCGTCGATTGGTACACCGGGTCGGAGATCATCGCCAGGAAGTCGTCGTAGGAGCGGAACCACTGGAGCGTGATGCCGTCGACGTCCTCGGTCCCCGTCCACGACCCCGCCGGCAGCGACGCCCGGGTGTGCTGCTCGTAGCGCACCACCCACCGGTCGATCCCGGGCACCGACAGGATCAGCGGCCCGTGGACGTCACGCCAGTGGGCCTGGAACTCCTCGGCCGACAGGGCGGGGTTGCGCCGCAGCAACGCAGTGAGGCGGATCACGACACCACCTCAGTGCATCCAGTGCCCGGCGTTGACGCCCAGGCTCTGGCCGGACACGGGCGCCGACAGCTCGGAGGCGAAGAACAGCACCGACCCGGCGATCTCGGCGGGGGTGGGCAGGTACTTGAGGCAGGTCTCGGCGGCCACCTCGTCGTACACCTCCTGGGACGTCACGCCCCGCTGATCGGCCAGGATGTCGAAGTACAGCTTCACCGAGTCCCCGTAGATGTAGCCCGGGTGCACGCTGTTGGCCCGGATGCCGTGCTCTCCCAGCTCGAGGGCGAGCATCCGGGTGGCGGACTCGAGCGCCGCCTTCGAGATCGTGTAGGCCCCGAAGCGCACCTCGTGGCGCCACGCCGACATGCTGTTGATCATCACGATGTGCCCGCCGCCCTGCGCCTTCAGGGCGGGCACGGCCGTCCGGGTCATCTGCAGGGTCCCCCACAGGTTGACGTCCATGACGTGGCGCCAGCTGTCGGGGTCACTCTCCTCGAACGTGGTGAAGTCGCCCTGGTGGAACGCGTTGTTCACCAGCACGTCGAGCCCGCCGAACGTGTCGGTGGCCCGGGACACCGCGTCCTGGCACGACGCCTGGTCGGTGATGTCGAGCCGGACCACCTCGGCCTTGGCCCCCAGGTCGGCCACCTCGGCCGCCACCTCGTCGACCTTCTCGGTCCGCCGGGCGCCCAGCACCAGGCTGGCGCCGTTCCGGGCGAACAGCAGGGCGATCTCCCGCCCCATCCCCGGCCCGACCCCCGCCACCAGGGCCACCTTCCCCTCCAACAACGTCATCTCGTCCTCCCTCTTGGCGAAATGTGCACCGCAGCGCACGGATTCCGTGCACCTCGGTGCACATTTCGGTGGGTTAGCAGCCGACCAGCGGCATGACCTCGGCGCCGAACGCCGCGAGCTGGTCGCACTGCTCGGCGGCGTCACGGCTCTTGAACCGCACCTGGATCTGCTCGACGCCCACGTCGACCAGCGTTTGCAGGTACTTCGCCAGCCGCTCGGGCGGCCCGACGACCGAACGGCCCACGTCCCACGACGGCGACCCCACGTACAGCGGCCCCGACAGCGCCCCCACCACGAACGGCTCGTCGGCCACGCCCGCCGACTCCCGCAGTGCCCGCAGCCGGGCGATGCCGCCGGCCATCCCGTCGGGCGGTGGCCCCTGGGGCAGCCAGCCGTCGCCCCGGAGAGCAGCCCGACGGATCGCCGCCGGGGTCGACCCGCCCACCCAGATGGGGATGCGGGCCTGCACCGGCCGGGGCCGGATGCCCATGTCGTCGTACGACCAGACCTTCCCGTGGTGCGACGAGAACTCGTCGGAGAACGCGGCCCGGAGGGCGTCGAGCGCCTCGTCAAGCACGGCACCCCGCGCCGCGAAGTCGAGCCCCAGCGCCTGGAACTCCCCCTCGACGTGCCCCGCCCCGACGCCGAGGATCGTCCGCCCGCCCGACAGCGCGTCGAGCGTGGCCCACTGCTTGGCCGTCTGCAGCGGATGCCGGTAGCCGCCGACGGCGACGTGCGACATGAGCCCCACCCGCGACGTGACCCCGGCGAGGTACGAGAGCGTGGCGATGGTGTCGTACCAGGTGGTCCCCATCGCTTCGGCCCGCGACCGGGGGATGGCGATGTGGTCGCACACGGCGACGTAGAACAGCCCCGCGTCCTCGGCCGCCCGGGTGATCGCCACCAGCTCCTGCACCCCCGCCGACGCCTCCCACTCGTCGGCGAACACCGGCGACTGAGCCTGGATCGGCAGCTGGATCCCGTACCCGACCCCCGTCATGCCCGGCTCCCGGCGAAATCTCGACAGAAACGGTGGCTATGGCGCCATCTCTGTCGAGGTTTCGGTTGGACCGTCAGTCGGGGGGGCGTTGGCCGGTCACGCCCCAGTAGATGTGGCGGGCCAGGGCGACCCGGACGTCGGCCGTGCGGATGCCCCAGAACTCGAAGCCGTAGTGGTGCGCCGCCACGTTGGCGATCATCGTGACCAGCACACCCGCGTTGGCCATGGCGTCGAAGCCCCGGTTCTTGCCCTCGGCCTGGAACGTGTCGGTGACCTCGGCGAACGCCTTGGTGAGGCTGTTGAGCCAGCGCACCCGCACGTTGCGGAACCGCCGGTCGCCCTCGTCGGTGCTCAGGTCGACCACCCGCAGCACGGGCCGGTGCTCGTCCCAGAACTCGATGAACTCGTCGGCGAACGCCAGCGCCGTCTCGTAGCCGCCCTTGCCCCGCCACGACCCCTGCTGGATCATGCGGACGAGCCGGCTGCTGTCGAGCGCCATCTCCTCGCCGAGCAGCAGGATCGCCGCCTCGACGTCGCCGAAGTACTGGTAGAAGGTCGCCGGCGAGGTGCCCGCGCCCCGGGCGATGTCGATCACCTTGAGGTCGCGGTACGCGGTGTTGCGGAGCATCTCCGCGGTCTGGTCGAGCAGCTTCTGGCGCGTGGCACGACCTCGTCGCCCCGGCACTCGCCCGTCCGAGGCACGGACGTCCTCGTTCTCGTCGAGCGATGCTGCGTCGGCCACGGACAACAACCGTAGCCATTTCTGACGCCCCATCAGGTGACGAAGAGCGCTGGTTACCCGACGTACTGCCCACGGCCGCCCGCAGCGCCGCTCTCATCGCAGCGGCTCGATGTAGCGCTCGGCGAAGCTGTCGAGGGCCCGCTTGTTGTCGTCGAGCGAGGCGTTGGTGAGACCCTCCATCATCCAGGCGGACGTCAGCAGCGTGGTGACGCCCATGCCCTCGAGCTGGGCGACGACGTCGGCCGTGGGCGGGGCGTCGATGATGGAGGCCTGGACATCGAACGGCTCGTCGGCCCGCCCCGCCTCGGAGCGCAGCTCGTCGAGCCGGGCGACGTAGCCCCGCAGCTCGTCACGCGTGTAGTAGATCCCCACCCAGCCGTCGCCCCGCTGGGCCGCCCGGCGCAGGGCGATCTCGCTGTGGCCGCCGACGATGATCGGCACGGGCCTCGACGGCACCGGCGCCATCTGCAGCTTGTCGAAGTCGTAGAACTCGCCGTGGTGCTCCACGAGGCCGCCCTGCCACAGCTTCCGCAGCACCTCCACCTGCTCGTCCATGCGCTTGCCCCGGCGGGCGAACGGCTGCTCCAGCTGGTCGAACTCCTCCTTCATCCAGCCGGCCCCGATCCCCAGCGACACCCGGTCGCCCGACAGGAACGCCGCCGTACCCACCGCCTTGGCCACCACGAACGGGTTGCGCAACGGCAGCACGTACACGTTGGTCGTGAAGGTGATGCGGCTGGTCACCGACGCCATCGCCCCGACCATCACCCACACGTCGGGCCACGCGGTGTCCGGCGGGAACAGCGGCGTGCCGTCGGGGGTGTAGGGGTACACCGAGGTCATGCTCTCGGGGTAGAAGACGTGGTCGGACAGCGCCACCTGGTCGAAGCCCACGTCCTCGGCGTGGCGCGCCAGCTCCACCCACTGGGCCGGATCGGCGAACATCAGCGACTGGCAGAACCTCATCGGGCGACCTCGTCTCGTAGCTGGTACTTCAGGACCTTGCCGGAGGGGTTGAGCGGCAGGGCGTCGACGATGCGCACGTGGCGCGGCACCTTGTAGTTGGCCATCTGCTCGCGGGCCCAGGCGACGATGGCGTCGGGCTCGGGCGTGTGGCCGACGGCCGGCACCACGAACGCCACGCCCACCTCGCCGAGCCGTTCGTCGGGCACCCCGATCACCGCGACCTGCCCGATGTCGGGGTGCCGCGACAGCAGGTTCTCGATCTCCGCCGGGTAGGCGTTGAACCCGCCGACGATGTACATGTCCTTCAGGCGATCGGTGATCCGGACGTAGCCCTGCTCGTCCATCCAGCCCACGTCGCCGGTGTGCAGCCAGCCGTCGACGTCGACGGCCTCGGCGGTCTGCTCCGGGTCCTCGAAGTAGCCGAGCATCACCTGGTAGCCCCGCACCACGATCTCGCCCGTCTCGCCGGCGGGCAGCGCCACGCCGTCGTCGGACACGATCCGCACCTCGACACCGGGGATGGCCCGGCCGGACGTCTCGGAGACGGTCCGGGCGTCGTCGTCGGCCCGGCACGAGGTGACGAAGCCGGTCGCCTCGGTGAGCCCGTACGCCGTCAGCACCGTCTCGAAGCCGAGGTCCGACCACATCCGCTCCACCAGGGACACGGGGACGGCGGCGGCGCCGGTCACCGCCAGCCGCAGCGACGAGAGGTCGAAGTCGGCCAGGTCGGGGTGGTTGAGGATGGTCTGGTAGATGGCCGGCGCGCCCGGGAGCATCGTGATCCGGTGGTCGGCGATGTTGCGCATGGCCTCGGGCACGTCGAACACGGCCTGGGGGACCATCGTCGCCCCCGCCGCCAGCGACGACACGATGCCGGCCCGGTAGCCGAACGAGTGGAAGAACGGGTTGAGCACCAGGTAGCGGTCGCCCCGGCGGAGCCCGACGAGGTCGGCCCAGTCGGCGTACGCCCGCACCGTCGGTCCGTGGGCGGCCATCACGCCCTTCGGTGCCCCGGTGGTGCCCGAGGTGAACATGATGTCGCTCACGTCGTCGGGCGAGAGGGCGGCGAGGCGCTCGTCGACCACGGCGTCGTCGACCTTGGCGCCCTCCAGCAGGAAGTCGATCCACGGGACCACCGGCGGGACGCCCGGCCGGTCCTCTGCGCCACCCTCGACCGGCCGCAGCACCACGATGCGCTCGAGGTGCGGGAGCTCCTGGTCGGCGAGCATCGCCACGTAGTCGTTGCCGAGGAAGCCGTCGACGGTGACCAGCAGTCGGGCCCGGCTGCGGCTGAGCACGTAGGCGGCCTCGCCACCCTTGAAACGGGTGTTGAGCGGCACGGCCACAGCCCCGGCGGCCTGGAGGCCCAGCAGGGCGACCGGCCACTCCCAGATGTTGGGCGCCCAGATCGCCACCCGGTCGCCGGCCTCGACCCCCGCCGCGACGTACGCCTTGGCGGCGTGGCGGGCCTCGGTCCAGAGGTCGGCGAAGGTCAGCCGGGCGTCACCGTCGACCAGGGCCTCGTCGTCGGCGAAGCGCTCGGCGGCCGACCGGGCCAGGTTCGGGATCGTCCCCCACTCGAGATCGCCTCGCATGGTCCCCCTGTCTGCAAATTGCGTCGATCCGCCCGCCATATGCGGGTTTTCGGACGCAATTTCGGTTTGGTCACGTGTGCCACACGGCGGCCAGCTCGTCGACCGTGGTGACGGTCGCCAGCAGCGCCAGCGTGTTGTCGACGACGGCGTCGGCGTAGTCGGCCGGGATGCCGCACACGGCGTCGCGGGGCAGCACCACCTGGTAGCCCTTGTTCACCGCGTCCATCACCAGGTTGGTGATGGCGACGTTCACCGACACGCCGGCGACCACGATCGTGCGGACCCCGAGGTTGCGCAGCACGGGGTCGAGGTCGGTGCCGGCCATCGGGTTGAGGCCGTGGGTGCGGCTGAGCACCAGGTCGTCGGGCTCGACGCCGATCTCCGGCACCACGTCGACCGCGGGCGAGCCGGGCAGCAGCGGCACCGGCGATCGCTGGACGCCGGCGAAGAGGCGGGCGTTGCGGTTGGCGCCCTTCCCGTCGGCCCGGCGGTAGGCGGTGGCGTGGATCACCTGGACGCCGGCGGCGCGGGCGGCTTTCACCAGCCGACCGGCGGCGGGCAGCATGGTCACCCGGGCGGCGTCGGCCAGCGCCGGGAGGGCGCTGTGCTCCCCCACCACGCCGTTCTGCAGCTCCGACGTGACGACTGCGGTCGTCGCCGGGTCGACCAGGTTGCCCAGAGAGATCGGCACGGGCGCGACGATATCTGACGGTGCGTCAGGTTTGCCTAGAATCCCCCCCGAGGACGATGACCTACACCACGATCACCTACGAGCCGGGCGACGACGGCGTCGCCGTGGTGACGCTCAACCGCCCCGAGCGCCACAACGCCTTCGACGCCACCATGTGCGACGAGCTGTCGACGCTGTGGAAGGCGCTGCGGCACGACGACGCCGTGCGGGCCGTCGTGCTCACCGGCGCCGGCGACAAGGCGTTCTGCACCGGGATCGACCGCGACGACGTCCCCGAGGACGACGACGCCTACTTCTTCGACCCCTTCACCTACGAGGACCCCGGCGACCACATCGGCCCCAAGGGCAACGAGCTGTGGAAGCCGGTGATCGCGGCGGTCAACGGCATGGCCTGCGGCGGCGCCTTCTACCTGCTGGGCGAGGTGGAGTTCATCGTCGCCGCCGACCACGCCACCTTCTTCGACCCCCACGTCACCTACGGGATGCCGGCCGTGTTCGAGCCGACGCTCATGGCGTCGCGCATGCCGTTCGGCGAGATCATGCGGCTCACGCTGCTGGGCAACCACGAGCGCATGTCGGCCCAGCGGGCCTACGAGATCGGGCTGGTGTCGGAGGTCGTGCCGGGCGCGGAGCTGCTCGACGCCGCCCGCTGGGCCGCCGCAGCCATCGCGTCGGCACCGCCCGCCGCCGTGCAGGCCACGGTGCGCACCCTGTGGGCGGCCCGGGAGCTGTCCCGCCGCCAGGCCCTGGAGCTGGGCAACACGTTCCTCAACCTGGCGATGAGCCCCGAGGCACTGGCCGAGGGACAGGCCACGTTCGCTTCCGGCACGCGCATCAAGCCGAAGATCCGCTGAAACTGCGCCGAACCCCCGCTCCTGGGCGGCAGGAACGCCCTGCCTGCGGGGCCTCTGATAAGCACTGACGGATGCTGGCACAGACGGTGCGGGAAGCCGCGGCCCGGTTCGGCGAGGCGATCGCCTTCGTCGACCCCGACGGCACGCCCCTCACCTACGCCGACCTCGACCGGCGCTCCGACGAAGCCGCCGCCAGCCTCATCCGGCGCCGCGTGCGCCGCGGCGACCGGGTGGTTCTCCAGCTGCCGTCGGACACGTCGTACGTGATCGCCTACGCGGCGGTCGCCAAGGTCGGCGCCGTCGCTGCCGGCATCAACCCCCGGCTCGCCCCGCCCGAGCAGGAGGCGCTGATCGCCCTGGCCGACCCGGCCCTGGTGCTCAGCGACCCCGTCGAGGTGCGGCTGTTCGAGGCCGACGGCCGCGGCCGCCGGGTCCCCGACCTGCCGCCCGACCCCGAGCGTCCCGTCACCATCGTCTTCACGTCAGGCACCACCGGCCTGCCCCGGGGCGCCCTGTTCACCGAGGCGCAGCTCACCGCCGTCGCCCAGATCGACACGGGCGACGTCTGGGCGCCCGCCGGCACCCTGGGCCCGGCGATGCTGGCCTCCACCCAGTTCGCCCACGTCGGCTTCATGACCAAGCTGCCCTGGTACCTGCGGATGGCGATCCGCACCCACATCCTCGGCCGCTGGACCGCCGAGGACGCCCTGCGCACGATCGCCGAGCAGCAGATGCCGTCGATCGGCGGGGTGGCGCCGCAGCTGGCGCTGATGCTCCAGTCGCCCGTGCTGGCCGAGCACGACTGGGCGCACGTGCAGACGATCGTGGTGGGCGGTGCGGCGTCGCCCCCGTCCCTGGTCGCGGCGGTGCGGGACGCGTTCGGGGCGCCCTATTCGATCCGCTACTCGTCCACCGAGTCGGGCGGCTGCGGCACCGGCACGGCGTTCGACGCCGACGACGCCGAGGCCCTCCACACGGTCGGCCGCCCCCGGCCCGGCGTCGAGGCGGCGGTCATCGACGACGAGGGGATGCCCAGGCCGGTGGGCGAGGTCGGCGACCTGTGGCTCCGCACCCCCACCCAGATGGAGTGCTACTGGAGCGACCCGGACGCCACGGCGCTCACCCTGGTCGACGGCTGGCTGCGCACCGGCGACCTGGCGCGGGTCGACGAGCGGGGCAACCTCGTGCTCGCCGGCCGGGAGGGCGACATGTACATCCGGGGCGGCTACAACGTGCACCCGGCCGAGGTGGAGGCCCACCTGGTGGGGCACCCGGGGGTCGCCGACGCCGTGGTGGTGCCCCGGCCCGACCCCGTGATGGGCGAGATCGGCGTGGCCGTCGTCGTCGCCCGCGACCCGGCGGCGCCGCCGACCCTCGACGACCTGCGCACCCACCTCGACGGCAACGTCGCCCACCACAAGCTCCCCGAGGCCGTGCGGGTGGTCGACGTCCTGCCGCTCACGTCGGGCCAGAAGGTCGACCGCCGGGCCCTCGCCGCCGCCGAGGCCCCGGAGTCCCCCGAGCCGGCGGCGGACGCCTGATCATGTGTCAGGTGCCGAAGATGCCGACGAAGCTCACCATCTCGCCCGGGTAGCCGCCCAGGTTGTGGGTGAGGGCCAGGTTGCGGGTGGGGCTGACGGTGGAGATGCGGCGGTCGTCGGGGGCTTCGCCCCGGAGCTGCAGCCAGGCCTCGTAGAGCATCCGCAGGCCGCTGGCGCCGGTCGGGTGGCCGAACGACTTGAGGCCGCCGTCGGGGTTGACGGGCAGGTCGCCGTCGAGGTCGAAGGCGCCGTCGAGCACCTGCTGCCAGGCGGTGCCCCGCTCGCAGAAGCCCAGGTCCTCCATGAGCACCAGCTCGGTGGGGGTGAAGCAGTCGTGCACCTCGGCCATCGCCAGCTCGGTGCGGGGGTCGGTGATGCCGGCCTGGGCGTAGGCGTCCTCGGCGCAGCGGACGATCTCCGGGAACGTCGTGTAGTCGTAAGCGGGATCGGTGAGGCCGCTGCCGTTGCCGGCCACGAACGACAGCGCCTTGATGATCAAGGGGTCGTCCACGTAGCGATGCGCGTCCTCGACTCGACAGACGATCGCGGCCGCGGCGCCGTCGGCCACCCCGGCGCAGTCGAACACCGAGAGCCCCCCGGCCACGGCGGGCATGCCGCAGATCTGGTCGACCGACATCTCGCGGCGGAACAGGGCCTTGGGGTTGCGGGCGCCGTTGTAGTGGTTCTTGGAGGCGATGCGGGCGAGGACCCGGCGCAGCTCGTCGGGGTCGACGCCGTAGCGCTGGGCGTAGGCGGGGGCGACCATCGAGAACATGGCCGCGGCGGTGAGGGTGCGGTTGGTGCCGTCGGTGGGGATGGGGAAGGCGTTGAGGCCCTGGTAGCCGGAGTCCTTCACCTTCTCGACCCCCACGGCCATGGCGGTGTCGTAGGCGCCGGCGGCCACGGCGTAGGCGGCCTGGCGCAGGGCCTCCGACCCGGTGGCGCACATGTTCTCCACCCGGGTGACGGGCTTGCCCTCCAGGCCGAGGGGCTTGGCCAGCACCATGCCGCTCATGCCGGACTGGGCGGTGCCGAGCCAGTAGGCGTCGACGTCGTCGGCGGTGAGGCCGGCGCCCTTGAAGGCGTCGGTGGTGGCGTCGAGGAGCAGCTCGTCGACGCCCTTGTCCCAGTGCTCGGCGAAGCGGGTGCAGCTCACCGAGATGATGGCGACTCGGTCCTTGATGCCGTGGGAGCTCATTGCTTCCCGCTCTTGGCGCTACGCGCCGGGCCGCTCGGGCCACGCTCCCTGCGTTGCGGACGCTCGCTCATCGGATCGGCCTCGCCTTCCAGAAGTAGTTGTGGATGCCGTCGGCGGTGAAGAGCTTGCGGAAGGTCATCTCGACCCGGGTGCCCACGGCCACGTCGGCCGGGTCGACGTCGGTCAGCTCGACCGGCAGGCGGCCGCCGCCGTCGAAGTCGACCACCGCGAACACCACCGGCGGACTGGGCGAGTAGGCCAGGCGGTCGACGGTGAAGGTGACGACGGTGCCGGTGGCGTCGGCCATCGGGCGGGCCTCGGCGTCGAGCGGGGCGGGCGGCAGGTGCACCGTGCCCGCGTCGTCCTGGGACCCGACGAACCCGAACTTCCAGTCGGCGTTGCGACCGGCGGCGCTGGCCGAGGGGCGGGCGGGCTCGGGCCGGCGGGGCGGCTCGGTGGTCAGGAGCCCCCGCCAGCGCAGGTAGGTCCCGTAGGCGAGGGGCGCCCCGACGGGCTCCTCGACGGGCCGGGGGCGGTGGGCGTCGGTGGTGCGCAGGACGAGGACGTCGGCGCCGTCGGCCAACACGACGAGGGCCAGGGTTTCGCCGGGGGCCGCCGAGTCGAGCAGCCGGGCGAGCGCCAGCCCGGGAGCGGCGGCCCCGGCGAACCCTTCTGTCTTCGCTGAGCCGGCTATTCCGGGCTCAGCGAAGACAGAACGCTCGAACTGGGTGCAGGCGCGCGTGTGGGAACCGACGACGGCGGCCCGGGCGATGTCGTCGGCGGCGAGGCCGGTCGCCTTGAGGGCGTCGTCCCAGGCGGCCCGGCCGGCGGCGACGTAGCGGCCCTCGCCGAACCGCTCCTCCCACACCCTCGACGCCGGGTCGCCGGGCGTCCGCCAGCGGTCGAGGAACTCGGCGGTGGCGCTGCCCCACCCCACGACCTCGGCGATCACGCCACCGTCGCCTTCGCCCTCGTCCTCGCCTTCGCCCACCACGAACGCCGCGGCCCCGTCGCTCCCGGCGGCCTCGTCGGGCGACCCCGGCAGGCCCGTCCGCAGGTCGGACGCCACCACCAGCGACCGCGCCCCCGCAAGGGCGGCTCGCAGGGCACCCACCGAGGAGCGCACCGAGCCGTTGGCGTCGAACGCGGGCGCCGCCGGGTCGAGCCGCAACGCCGCGTGGATCGCGGTGGCGTTGGTCTTGTCGACGTAGGCGGGTGTCGTGGTGGAGAACCACAGGGACCCGACCCCGTCGAGCGAGCAGCGGCGAGCGGCGGCGACCGCCATGGTGGTGGTGTCCTCGTCGTACGAGGCGACCGGCCGGGTGCCGCGACCGCCCCCTCCCCCGGCGACCGAGGCGATCTCGGTCAGGTCGAGGCGGCGGTAGGGCCGGTAGGTGGCGTAGTCGACGATCCCTCTCGCTGGCACGAGCGCACCCCTCCGCATAATCTGACGGTCCGTCAGATTATGCCGTCGAACGGGTGGAGGCCACATGGACTTCGAGTTCTCCGAGGAGCAGCTCAGCTTCCTCGCCGAGGTCGAGCGCTTCCTCGACGAGCACGAGGACATCTCCGTCATGGACCCCACCAGGGAGAACATGGCGCAGATCGTCGACACCCCCGAGCGCCGGGCCTTCATGGCCCAGCTGGGCGCCATGGGCTGGCTGGGCATGACCTGGCCCAAGGACTACGGCGGCCAGGAAGGCGACGGCGTCTACGAGTACCTGCTCAACGAGGCCCTGGCCCGGCGGGGGGCGCCGCAGATCGGCAAGGGCGTCGGCATCGTCGGCAAGACGATCATCCGCCACGGCTCGGAGATCATGAAGGAGGAGTTCCTCCCCAAGATCCTGGCCAACGAGGTGGAGTTCGCCGTCGGCTACTCGGAGCCCAACGCCGGGTCCGACGCCGCGTCGATGCAGCTCAAGGCGGTGCGCGACGAGAAGCGCAAGGGCTGGGTGCTCAACGGCCAGAAGACCTGGACCACCTCCGCCCACTTCGCCCAGTGGTACTGGGTGGGCGCCCGCACCGACCCCGACGCCGCCAAGCACCACGGCATCACCCTGTTCCTGGTGCCGATGGACCACCCGGGCCTGACGATCGTGGCCATCTGGACCATGGGCGACGAGCGCACCAACGAGGTGTTCTTCGACGACGTCTTCGTCCCCGACGAGTACGTGGTCGGCCAGCTCAACCGGGGCTTCCAGTACATCGCCCAGGCGCTCGACCTCGAGCGCTTCACGATGTTCACCTTCTCGCAGATCGACCAGCGCATCCAGGTGCTGCTCGACTACGTGCGCACGGCGGTGGTCGACGGGAAGCCCTTGAAGGACGACCCGGTCGTCCGGCAGAAGGTGGCGCAGATCGTGACGCAGGGCGAGGTGGCCCGGGTGCTGGGGCTGCGGTTCGTGCACGCCTCGCTGGCCGGGGGCGACCCGCCCCGCACCGAAGCCTCGGAGTACAAGCTGTTCGCCACCGAGCTGTCGAAGCGGGTGGCCGACGCGTCGATGGACATCGGCGGGCCGGGCACGCAGCTGCGGGTCAAGACCGAGGACGCCCCGATGGCCGGCCGGGCCGAGTCGACCTACCGCTACACGGTGATCGACACGATCGGCGGCGGCACGTCGGAGGTGCAGAAGAACATCATCGCCACCCGCAAGCTCGGCCTCCCGAAGAACTTCTGATGGGTGCTGGGCCGCTCGCCGGGATCACCGTGCTCGACCTCTCCGTGGTGGGGCCGGGGGCGCGGTGTGCGCGGGTGCTGGCCGACTACGGGGCCTCGGTGGTGAAGGTGTCGGGGCCGGGCCGGATGGACATCGCCGACCTGGCGTTCCACGCGTACTCCGGGCACCGGGGGATGCGCAGGGTGCAGGTCGACATGCGGTCGGAGGCCGGCAAGGCGGCGTTCCTGCGGCTGGCGGCGACGGCCGACGTGGTGTTGGAGAGCTTCCGGCCGGGGGTCGTCGACCGGTTGGGGATCGGGTACGAGGCGGTGCGGGCGGTGAACCCGTCGGTCGTCTACTGCTCCACCTCGGGGTACGGGCAGTCGGGACCGACGGCCCAGCGCGCCGGTCACGACGTGAACTACCTGGCGGTGGGCGGGTTCCTGCACACCAACGGGCCGACGTTGCCGGGTGCGACCGTGGCCGACATCGCCGCCGGTGGCATGCACGCCGCCGTCGCCATCCTCGCCGCCCTCGTGGAGCGACAAGGCGCCTACCTCGACGTGTCCGTGGCCGACGGGGTCGCCTGGATGCTGTCGCTCTACCTCGACGAGTACCTGGCCACCGGCGAGATCCCGGGGCCCGGCCACTCGATCCTGACCGGGCGCTACGCCTGCTACGGCATCTACGGCACTCGGGACGGGCGGTGGCTGGCGGTCGGGGCGATCGAGCCGGTGTTCTGGGCGAACCTGTGCCGGTCGCTGGGGCTGGAGCGGTGGATCGAGCACCAGACCGACGACGATCGGCAGGACGCCATCCGGGCCGACCTGGTCGCGGTGTTCGCCACCCGGGACCGCGACGAGTGGACCGAGCTGCTCGCCGACGCCGACACCTGCGTCACGCCGGTCAACGACATCACCGAGGCCGTCGCCGACCCGCAGTTCGTGGCCCGCGGCGCGGTCGTCGAGGCCAAGCACCCCGTCCACGGGACGTTCCGCCAGCTGGGGCCGGTGCTCGCCGGCTCGCCGCGACAGGCCGTCTACGAGCTGCCCGACACCACGACGACCGACACCGACGCGGTCCTGACCGAGGCCGGCTTCACCGCCGACGAGATCGCCGCCCTGCGGACAGAAGGAGTCGTGGCATGAGTGGGATTCCGGCCGACGTCGAGAAGTGGATCGGCGAGGAGCGGTACCCGGAGACGGCGAACTTCCCCGTCGAACGGGGGTACTGCTGGACGTCGCTGGCGTCGGTGGAGAACGGGAACCCGCTGTTCTGGGACGACGCCGTGGCCGCCGAGCTGACCGACGGGCCGATCGCCCCGCCCACCACGCTGTCGCTGTGGTTCCGGCCGCACAGCTGGGAGCCCGGCCAGTCGGCGCCCCGGCTGCCGCTGCAGGTGCACTTCGACCTGAAGTCGCGGTTGGGGCTGCCAGAGGCGGTGATGACCGACAACGAGGTCGTCTTCGCCACGCCGGTCCGCCCGGGCGACGTCGTCTCCGTGTCGCAGGTGCTGCGGTCGGTCAGCGAGCCGAAGACCACCAAGCTCGGCACGGGCCGCTTCTGGGTGATCGACGTCGACTACCGCAACCAGCACGGCGACCAGGTCGGCGTCGAGATCTTCACCGGCTTCGGCTACCGGCGGGGCGAAACTGCGACGAAACCGGCCCAGAACGGGCGTGTCCTGTCGCAATCTCGGGAGGGGGAGCTGCCGACCCTCCGCTACCCCGTCACGGCGTCGACCGTGGTGCTGGGGGCGCTGGCGACCCGGGACTGGCGGCCGATGCACCACGACGTCGACTTCGCCGTCAACCGCAACGGCACCAAGGACATCTTCCTCAACACCCCCAACCAGCAGGCGTGGTTCGAACGCTTCGTGACCGACTGGTCGGGGCCGAAGGGACGCCTCGGGCGCCTGCGGTTCCGGATGATCGACTCGATCTACCCCCGCGACACCATGATCATCACCGGCCGGGTCGACGACGACAGCACCGACGACGTCGGCTGCCGCTGGGCCACGGTCGGGATCGAGGTGTGGGCGACGGATACCGGCGACGACGCCGACGCCCGCCTGTGCACGACCGCGACCGTGCGGGTCGCCCTTCCCGCCGACCCCGACGACAACCCGTGGCGCCGCCGAGGCGACCAATGGAACCCGTGAGCCCCAGGAGCTACTCGCATGGCGCTTGACCTTTCGTTCAGCCAGGAACAGGACATGCTCCGCGACGTGGTGCGGGGGCTGTGCGCCGAGCACGCGCCGCTCACCGTCGTGCGGGAGATGGAGGACGACCCCTCCGGCTACCCGCCCGAGCTGTGGAAGCAGCTCGCCGACCTCGACCTCCTCGGCCTGCTGCTCCCCGAGGAGCACGGCGGCTCGGGGATGAGCCCGGTGGAGGGCATCGTCGTCTACGAGGAGCTGGGCCGATCGCTGGCGCCGACGCCCCACTTCGTCAGCTGCGTGCTGGCCGGGGGCCTCCTCGCCGCCGGCGGGACCGACGGGCAGCGGGCCGAGTGGCTGCCGCGCCTCGTCGCCGGCGACGCCATCCTCACGCCGGCGTGGCTCGAGCCCGGGGGTGGCTTCGGGCCCGCCGGCGTGTCGGCCGCCGCCGTCGCCGCCGACGGCAGCTGGACGGTCACCGGCACCAAGCGGCACGTGGTGTTCGCCCAGGCCGCGACCCGGCTGGTCGTGGTGGCCCGCAGCGGCGACGGGCCCGACGACGTGGGCTTCTACCTGGTCGATCCCACGGCCCCCGGCGTCACCCTCACCCAGCAGTTCAGCATCGCCTCCGACACCCAGTACCGGGTCGACCTCGAGGGCGCGGCCGCCGAGCGGATCGGCACCGCCGGCTGGTCGGTGTGGGAGACCGTGCGCGACGACGCCCTCATCCTGCTGGCCGCCTGGGCCGTCGGCGCCGCCGGCTACGCCCAGGAGATCACCGTCCAGTACGCCAAGGACCGCCACCAGTTCGACAAGCCGCTGGGCGCCTTCCAGTCGATCGCCCACTACCTCGCCGACCGCCAGACCGAGCTCGACGGCGCCCGCACGCTGGTGCACGAGGCGGCGTGGGCCCGGTCGACCGGCCTCCCGGTGAGCCGGCTGGCGCCGATGGCGAAGCTGTTCGCCTGCCAGGTGTTCCGCGACGTCACGGCCACGGCCCAGCAGATCTTCGGCGGCGTCGGCTTCACGCTCGACTACGACGTCCAGCTCTACTTCCGCCGCGCCAAGGCCCTCCAGGTGGGCCTGTGGAACGACCGCTACCTCGAAGAGCTGATCGCCGCCGACGTGCTCGACACCTGATCCCACGGGGTGTTGACTGACCCGCCATGGAACCGGCGGGCGGGCCGATCATCGGGGAGGATCCCTCCAAGCGGTGGTTGGCCAGGATGTTGCTAGGGCTGTTGGTGGTCGGCGTCGCGGTGGCGGCGCTGGTGCTGACGACCCGGGGCGGGGGTGGCGACGACGACGTGGCCGCGGATCGGGTCGGCGCGGCCGTCGTCGACGACGCGGCCACGGAGTCGACCACCGGCGAAGGAGCGACGGCGACCCCGCCGCCGACCGAGGTGCCGCCGTCGACCGCACCGGCCGGCGAGCCCGACCTCCTCCACGGCGACGCCACCCAGGCGTTCGGGGCCTTCGCGGACATCTACGAGGGCGCCCCGGTGAAGGTGCTGGAGATCCTCGTCTACCCCGACTGGGCCTACGTCGACGTGCAGGTGCCCGACGAGCCCACCCACGTCGACGAGTACACGTGGCGCGGCGGCGACGGCGTGTCCGGCCCCGAGCCCCAGCAGATGCTCGACATGGAGATCGAGGAGCTCCCCGACAAGCTGTTCGACCTCGGCGAGATCGACCCCACCAGGTTCCCCGGGATGACCGAGCAGGCGCGGGCGCAGTTCCCCGACGAAGGCATGGAGGTGACCCACGTCATCGTCGACCGGTTCCTCCCCTTCGACACCCGGGTGCTGGTGCGGGTGTACGTCGACCACCCGGAGCGGGGCGGCGGGGGCTACGTCGAGTTCACCCCCGACGGCGGGTTCGTGGAGACCGTCTCCTAGTGTGACCTGCATGGCCGCTGGTGAGAGCCCTGCGGTGACCGTCACGAGCCACGAGTCGCCCCACAGCTCGTGGACGATGGCGTACCGGGCGGTGCCGGCGGCCCTGGGCGGCGGGTACTCCCAGCTGTGCGGCTACGACGAGCGGGTCGCCCTCGGGGTGCGGCGCCGCGAGGTGCCGTCCGGCCGGATCGTCCTCATCCTGAGCTTCGGCGGCAAGGTCGAGATCCCCGAGATGTCGAACTCGCCGACCCCGTCGCCCGGCCGCATCGAGTCGTTCGTGGCGGGCCTGCACAGCGGCTACGCCCTCGTCGACAGCGCCGACCAGACCGGCATCCAGCTCGACCTGGCGCCGCTCGCCGCCTACCGGCTGTTCGGCGTCCCCATGCGGGAGCTGGCCAACTCGGTCGTGGAGCTCGACGCGCTGCGGGGCGGCGCGGTGGTCGAGCTGGTCGACCGCCTGGCCACCGCCACCACCTGGACCGAGCGCTTCGCCGCTCTCGACGAGCAGCTGCTGCGCTGGGCCGACGAGGGTCCCCAGCCCGACCCGGCCGTCGCCTGGGCGTGGGGGCAGATGCAACGGACCGCGGGTCGGGTGGAGGTGGGCCTGCTGGCCGACGAGATCGGCTGGAGCCGGCGCCACTTCATCGCCCGGTTCCGGGAGCAGGTCGGCCTGGCCCCGAAGGAGACCGCCCAGGTGCTGCGGTTCACCCGGGCGACCGGCCTGCTGCAGGAGCGTCGGCCGGGCACCACCATCACCGACGTGGCCATGGCCTGTGGCTACGCCGACCACAGCCACCTCACCCGGGAGTTCCAGCGGATGGCGGGCTGCACACCGTCGACCTGGCTGGCGTCGCAGCTGCCCGACGTGGTGGGCGTCGGCGGGTAGCGCGGGCAGTCACATTCGTCCAAGACCCCGGGTGGTCGTGGTCGTACCGTCGGCCACATGACCTCTGCACTCCCCAGCGTCTACCCCGTCATCCGCTACCGGGACGCTCCCGCGGCCATCGAGTTCCTCACGCGGGCGTTCCAGCTCGGGCGGTCCGAGGTCCACGAGGGGCCCGACGGCACCGTCCTCCACGCCCAGCTCACCTGGGGCACCGGCGTGGTGATGCTCGGGAGCGACTCGGAGGGCGGCGACGGGCCCTTCGACACCGGCAAGACCGTGGTGTACCTGGCGGTCGACGACCCGGATAAGCACCACGACCACGCCGTCGCCGAGGGCGCCGAGATCGTGATGGAGCTGGTCGACCAGCCCTACGGGTCGCGGGACTACGCGGCGCTCGACCCCGAGGGCAACGTGTGGTCGTTCGGCACCTACCGCCCCGGTCCGCTCCCCTCGTAGGCTCCCGGCAGCGGGTGGCCCAATCGGAAAGGGCTACACATGTCCATCAACATCGGTGACCTGCTCGGCGGCCTGACCGGCGGCGACAAGGAGAAGTCCGGCGGCGGCGGTGGCGGCAACCTCGTCGCGATGGTGCTGCCCGCCCTCACGGGCCTGCTCGCCGGCGGTGGCCTGCAAAAGCTCCTCGGTGGCCTACAGGCGAAGGGCCTCACCAGCGAGGTCGACTCCTGGCAGGCCAAGGGCGGCGACAACAAGCCGGTGTCGGCCGCCGACATCAAGGACGTGATGGGCGACGACGAGCTGTCGCAGGTCGCCAGCCAGGCGAACGTCTCCAAGGACGAGGCCGCCGACGCCATCTCCCAGCTGCTCCCCAAGCTGGTCGACAAGGCGTCCCCCGAGGGTCAGCTCCCCGACCAGGACGGCCTCTCCGGCCTCCTGGGCTCGCTCGGCAAGCAGCTCGGCGGCTGATCAGCCCGAGTCGTCTGTGGTCGCTCGGCCGAGGACGAGTCGTCTGTGGTCGGTCTCCGACGACAGACGACTCGGGTCGCCGCCGGCGACCACGGACGACTCGGGGTCAGTCTTCGGGCGTCGGCGGCGGCGGGTCGTGGAAGACCGCCAGCAGGCCGGCGGCCGCAGCGATGCCGCCGACGACGCTGACGGCGAGGCCCCACCCGCCGTTGAGGTCGAAGCCGATGGCGTTGTCGAGGCTCCACTCGCCGGCGCCCACCGTGCCCAGCAGCGCGCCGATGGCGCCGAGCACCAGGTTGTACTCCCAGCCGTTCTGGAAGACGAGCAGGCCGTTGCCCCGGTGCACGGTCCAGAAGGCGACCGACATGAGCGCCACCAGCCCCAGGCCTGCGAATGGCGTGAGCAGGCCGAGGGCGATGCACGTGCCGGTCGCCAACTCGCCGCCGGCGGCGAGGCGGGCGTGCAGCGACCCGGGCTTCATGCCCAGTGACTCGAACCACCCGGCGGTGCCGGTGAGGCGCCCACCCCGGAAGATCTTGGCGAAGCCGTGGAAGGCGAACACCGGGCCGACCACGACCCGGAGCAGCAGCAGGCCCCAGTTGAGCTCATCGACGGTCGGGAGGTTCTCCATACGGGCGGGACCCTACCTCTCCGAGGAATCTGACGGCTCGTCAGATGCCCGGTAGCGTCGTCGCCGTGGACGACGACGAGCTGCTGGTAGGCCGCAACGACGGCATCCTCTCGATCACCCTCAACCGGCCCGACGTGGCCAACGCCATCACGCCCGACCAGCGCGACCGGATCGTCGAGCTGCTGCAGGAGGCCTCGGCGCTGGTCGACGTGCGGGTGGTGGTGCTGTCCGCCACCGGCCGCTTCTTCTGCACCGGTGCCGACCTGCGGGCCTCCCGCCCCGGAGCGCCCAAGCCGCCCGACGCGCCCGAGCGGGTGGTCGGCGACGTCGCCCGCATGCTGCGCGAGGGCGCGCAGAAGCTGGTGGGCGCGGTGCTCGACTGCGAGAAGCCGGTGATCGCCGCCGTGAACGGGACCGCGGCGGGCCTCGGCGCCCACCTGGCGCTGGCCTGCGACCTGGTGGTCATGGCCGACACCGCCAAGCTCGTGGAGATCTTCGTGCGCCGGGGCCTCGTCCCCGACGGTGGCGGCGCCTGGCTGCTGCCCCGGCTCGTCGGCCTGCACAAGGCGAAGGAGCTGATGTTCTTCGGCGACGACGTGCCGGCCGCCGAGGCGCAGGCGCTGGGGCTGGCGAACAAGGTGGTGCCGGCCGACACTCTCGACGCGGCGGTGGCCGAGTGGGCCAAGCGGCTCGCCACCGGCCCCACCCGGTCGATCGGGCTGACGAAGCGGCTGCTCAACCGCTCGCTCGACAGCGACCGCACCACGGCCTTCCACGACGAGGCCGTGGCCCAGGAGATGAACATGCGCAGCGACGACGCCAACGAGGGCGTGCAGGCGTTCGTCGAGCGGCGCGATCCGACCTACCGCGGTTGGTGAGCCACTCGGTTACCCCACGTAGGATCCGGGGCGTGCGACGCCGCCGTGCCTTCCTGGTGGCGGGAGGGCTCGTGGTGGCGGGAGCCGCCGTCGCCTACGCCCGCCGCCTGCCCGCCAACGACGCCAACGACGCCGCCGGCGGCCCCGGCGCCCGCTCGCCGATCCGGCTGGTGTCCCGGGTCGACCGCAGCCGCAAGCTCGCCCGCATGGGCGCCAAGGGCGGGGCGACGTACGCCGTGCACAAGGCCCGGCGGACCTTCGCCTCCGCCGAGCGGCAGGACGAGCTCGACGTCGCCTTCCAGCTGCGCACCGCCGAGCAGGTCGCCGAGGCCCTGGGCCACATGAAGGGCGCCCTGATGAAGCTGGGCCAGATGGCGTCGTACCTCGACACCGGCATCGCCGAACCGGTGCGGGAGGTCCTCGCGGGGCTCCAGCAGGACGCCCCGCCGATGTCCCCCGAGCTGGCCGCCGACACCGTGGCGCAGGAGCTCGGCGCCCCACCCGACCGGGTGTTCCTGGAGTGGGACCCGGTGCCGATCGCGTCGGCGTCGATCGGTCAGGTGCACCGGGCGCTCACCCGCGACGGCCGGGCGGTGGCGGTCAAGGTGCAGTACCCGGGGGTCGACGAGGCGATCCGGGCGGACCTCGACAACGCCGGCCTGCTGTTCGGGGTCGTCGGCATGATGTTCCCCGGCCTCGAGGCAGGACCGCTGGTGGAGGAGATCCGGGCCCGGGTGGTCGAGGAGCTCGACTACGAGCTGGAGGCCCGCAGCCAGCAGCTCTTCGCCGACTACTACCGGGACCACCCGTTCATCCACGTGCCCGACGTGGTGCCGGAGCTGTCGACCGGGCGGGTGCTCACCAGCGACCTGGCCGACGGCGTGCGGTTCGACGAGCTGCTCACCTGGAGCCAGGACGAGCGCAACCTGGCCGCCGAGGCGATCTACCGGTTCGTGTTCCGCAGCCTCTACCGGCTGCACGCCTTCAACGGCGACCCGCACCCGGGGAACTACCTGTTCCGGCCGGGTGGTCGGGTGACGTTCCTCGACTTCGGGCTGGTGAAGTACTTCGAGCCCCACGAGGTCACCGAGTTCGAGCGGATGATCACCTCCTACGTGCTGGAGCGCGACCTGCCGGCGTTCCGGCGGGTGATCGAGGAGATCGGGCTGCTCACGCCGGGCCTGCCGTTCACCGACGAGCAGGTGGACGAGTACTTCGGGCACTTCTACACGTTCGTGGCCGACGACGCCGAGGTGACGATCACGCCCGAGTGGTCGTCGCAGACGGTGCAGCGCTTCTTCGACCCGACCGGGCCCTACGGCGAGATCGCCAAGGCGGCCAACCTGCCGGCCAGCTTCGTGATCATCCAGCGGATCAACCTGGGCCTGATGGCGATCCTGGGCGACCTGGCGGCGACGGCCAACTTCCGCCGCATCGCCGAGGAGCTCTGGCCCTGGGTCGACCGCCCGCCCACCACCGAGATGGGCAAGGCGGAGGCCGCCTGGTTCGCCGACCGCCCGTAACCCACCGCCGCCCGTAACCCCCACCGCCATCCGAAATTGCGTTCGAAAACCCGCATATGGCGGGCGGACGAACGCAATTTGCCCGGGGGGCAGGGTCCGCGACCGGGGGTACCGGGGTTCGTACGATCGGGGTGGTGCTGGCGGCGTTGCTCGGCGATCCCTCCCGGCTGGGGCAGCCCGTCGGCGGTGAGGTCCTCGATGAGGCGCGGGCGATCCTCGACCACGCCGCCGGGTCGGGTGCCGGGTCCTGGTCGGCCGACGAGCCGCTGCGACTGGCCAAGGCGTCGGTCCGGGGGCTGCTGGAGTGCCCCCGCCGCTCCCTGGCCGATCCCGACCTGCTCGACAGCGGCGACCTGACCAACATCGTGCTGGGCCAGATCGTCGACGCCGGGGCGAAGCTGGCGACCCTGGGGCCGGCGGTGCCGCCGACGGTGGCCGCCGCGTGCGAGTACCTGGTGGCCATCGGCGACGAGCGGGTGGCCGACCACCTGTTGGACGTGGGCGCCGAAGCCGCCGAGGCCCTGCTGGCCGACGCCGCCGCCCGGCTCGACCCGCTGGTGGCGGGGTGGCCCGCGACGATCGACGGGCAGTGGTGGCCGCGGGTGGAGGAGCCGGTGCGCCTGCGCCTCGCCGGCGGCGCCGTGGTCGTGTCCGGCAAGCTCGACATCCTCCTGGGCGGTCCGCCGACGGGGCTGCCGGGGCTGGTGGTGGAGCTCAAGGGCGGCCAGTGGCACGACTCGGTGCGCCAGGACGGGCACCTCTACGCCCTGCTCGTCGGGCTGCGCGACGGCGTCGCCCCGGCAGCCGTGCTGTCGATCGCCGCGGCCGACGGCGCCACCCAGCTCGAGCCGATCCGCCCCGAGGTCGTCCTCCACGCCGCCGAGCGGGTCGCCACCGCGATCGAGACCGCCGCCGCGATCGCCGCCGGCGAGCCGGCCCGGGCCTGCCCCGGCTCCTACTGCGCCTTCTGCCCGTTGCGGCCCGGCTGCCCCGAAGGCACCGCGGCCCACGAGGCGGCGGCGTGAGCCCCCACGTCTTTGAAGGGAAACGACCCCATACGGGCGATTTTCCTTCAAAGACGGCGGGCGGCGCCGTCGGGCGGGCGGACCTGCTGCGACGAGGTGTGACGGAGCGGCTCGAGGAGCTGGTCGGCGGGCTGGCGGCCGACGCCGATCCCGGCGACGTGTACGTGGGGTGGGTGGCTGCGGCCGACGCGGCCGGGTGCCCGGCCCGGTTCCGGGCGAGCGGCGTCGACGGCTGGGGGTTCCCCGGCTGGTCGCCTGCCCTGGCCGCGGGTGCGGTCGGCCGCGTCGCCCTGGCCCGGCACCTCGACCGCCACGTCACCGCGGTGGCGGCCAGCAACCCGGCGCTCCCCCACCCGCTGGCGGCCGTGAAGACGTGGATGAAGGAGGCGCGGGAGACGCCGACGTCGCCCGTCGCCGAGTGGGTCACCCAGCTCACCCGCCAGGGCGACCGGGCGGCCCTCGCCGTCACGGCGTCTCTGGCCACCCGGTGGATCGCCGGGTTCGTGCGGGTGCTGGGGTGGCCGCTGCCGGAGGGCCTGGTGCTGGTGGTCGACGATCCCGGCAGCCCGTCGGCCCGCCGCGGCACCCCCGCGTTCCGGCCCCGCCTCTCGTCGACACGTCGGGTGGCGATCGCGGTGGCCAGCAAGCCCGACGCCATGGTCGGCACCGTCGCTCCCTCGGGCCGGTTCGACGTGCTGTTCCACCGGGCCAACAGCAGCGACGACCTGACGCTGGCCGAGCGGGCCGCCTTCGAGGCCACGGCGGCGTCCCTGGCGATCGGGATCGTGCCCCGGGCGGTGGTGCTCACCGTCGCCGACACCGGCGAGCGGCTGCGCTTCCCCGTGGCCGACGACCTGTTGGAGCGGGGCGCCGACCTGGCAGTCGACGTCGTCCGGCAGCGCCTGCGGGCCAGCGAGGTCGCCGGCGACGAGTACGGCGACGCCGTCCCCTCGTCGGCCTGCCGCTACTGCTCCGAGCGCGAGACCTGCCCGCCGGGCGTCGCCTGGCTCATCCGCCCCGGCCGCCGCCACAACGGGCTGCCGGTCCTCACGTCCTGACCGAAATGTGCACCGGAACGCACGGATTCCGTGCGTTCCGGTGCACATTTCGCCGGGGTCAGCGGCTGAGCGGCCAGGAGCCGAGCTTGCCGACCGGGCCGTGGCCCGCGCCCAGGCGCCAGTCGGCCGAGGCGACCAGGCCGGCGTGCACGAAGTCCTTCGCCATCCGGAGGGAGTCGAGCACCGGGACGCCGCGGGCCAGCAGCGCCGTGGTCGCCGCGGCGAAGGTGCAGCCCGTGCCGTGGTCGTTGGCGGTGGCGATGCGAGGCGAGCGCAGCTCGGTGATCTCGCCGGTCATGATCTCCACCACCACGTCGACGGCGTCGTCGTCGCCCAGGTGGCCGCCCTTCACCACCACCCACCAGGGCCCGTACCGGCCCAGCTCGAAGGCGGCGGTGGCGGCATCGTCGACCGTCCGGATGTCCCGCCCCAGCAGGGCCGACACCTCCCGGGTGTTGGGCGTCACGACCAGGGCGTGGGGGAACAGGGCCTCGAGGTAGGCGTGCTCGGCGCCCGGGTCGAGCAGGCGGGCGCCGGTGGACGACACCAGCACCGGGTCGACCACCAGGTTGGGGAGGCCGCCGCGGGCCGCCTTGTCGGCGACGTGGCGGATCACCTCCTCGGTGGCCAGCATCCCGGTCTTCACGGAGGCGACCCGGATGTCGGACAGCACGGCGCTGAGCTGGGCGTCGAGGAACTCGACCGGCGGGACGTGCACCCCCTCGACGCCGACCGTGTTCTGGGCCGTGAGCGCCGTGATCACGCTGGTCCCGTGGACGCCCATGGCGGCGAACGTGACCAGGTCGGCCTGCACGCCGGCCCCCCCGCCCGAGTCGGACCCGGCGATCGTCAGGGCGACAGGCGGTGTGGTCATGTGGTGACAGTCTCGCCCATCTCGGCCAGAAAGCCGCGAACGACAGCGGCGGGGTCGGGTGCCGTCATGATCGCCCCCATCACGGCGACGCCCGCCGCCCCCGCGTCGAGGCAGGCGGCGGCCCTACCGGGGACGACGCCGCCCAGCGCCACGATCGGCAGGTCGGGGACGGCGGCGCAGGCGGCCGCGAGCCCGTCGAGCCCGAGCACCGGCCCGTACCCGGGCTTCGACGGCGTCTCCCAGACGGGTGACAGGGTGGCGTAGTCGAAACCGTCGTCCCGGGCCTGACGCAGGTCGTCGACCGAGTGGCACGGCTTCCCGGCGAACCCCGTCGCGGGGACCGCGGTGTGGGCACCGTCGTCGGAGACGAGGAGCAGGCCGTCGACGGGCTGCAGGAGGGCTCCGATGGCGGCGGCCAGAGCGGCACGCTCGATCCGCCCCAGGTCCTTCTCCCGCAGCAGCACCGCCCGGGCGCCGGCGTCGATGGCGGCGTGCACGACCGCGAGCAGCCGGTGGCCGGCCGACTCGGCCAGGTGGCGGTCGGTGACGACGATCAGCCGGGGAACCGGCGACGTCACAGGTCGGCGAGGCCGTCGAACGACGTGGAGGCCTCGGCGTACAGGCGGCGGGGGATGCGGCCGGCGTGCCGGGCCAGACGGCCGGCGACGACCGCGTGGCGCATCGCCGAGGCCATCGCCACCGGGTCCCGGGCCCGGGTGACGGCGGAGGCGAGCAGCACGGCGTCGCAGCCCAGCTCCATGGCCAGGGCGGCGTCGGAGGCGGTGCCGACGCCGGCGTCGAGCACCACCGGCACCGTGGCGTCCTCCAGGATCATGGCCAGGTTGTAGGGGTTGCGGATCCCCATCCCGCTGCCGATCGGCGCCCCCAGGGGCATCACCGCGGCCACCCCGGCGTCGGCCAGGCGACGGGCCAGCACCGGGTCGTCGTTCGTGTAGGCGAGCACCACGAACCCGGTCTCCACCAGCTGGTCGGCGGCGTCGAGCAGCTCGATCGAGTCGGGCAGCAGGGTCCGCTCGTCGGCGACCACCTCGAGCTTCACCCAGTCGGTCTCCAGCGCCTCCCGCCCCAGCTGCGCGGTCCGGACGGCGTCGCGAGCGGTGAAGCAGCCGGCGGTGTTGGGCAGCGGCCGGATGCCGGCCCGCTCCAGCACCTCGAACAGGGAGCCGGGCGCCGACGGGTCGACCCGCCGCAGCGCCACCGTGGTCAGCTCGGTGCCGGAGGCGACCAGCGCCCGCTCCAGCTCGTCGAGGTTCGGCGCCCCGCCCGTGCCCATGATCAGGCGCGACGCGAACTTCTCGCCGGCGATCACCAACGGGTCCTCTTCGCTCAGGTCGTCGCTCATCTCAACCTCCCTGGGCGATCGTGAGGATCTCGACCTGGTCGCCGTCGGTCAGCGGGCGCGCCGGCCAGCTGCTGCGGGGGACGACCTCGCCGTTGACGGCGATGGCGAGGCCCCGGCGCTCCAGCGCCAGCCGGTCGACCAGCCCGTCGACCGACAACGGCCCCTCCAGCACCTGCGCCTCCCCGTTCACGACCAGGCTCATGGCGCGACCTCCGACGTCAGCGCCGCCCCGTCACCCGGCGCTGCCGTTACGGCGGCAACGATCCGGTCGGCGGTGAGGGGCGTCAGCAGGATGCCGTTGCGGTAGTGGCCGGTCGCCAGGATCAGGCCCTCGACGTCGGGGCTGGGGCCGATGCGGGGCAGGTCGTCGGATGTGCCGGGGCGGAAGCCGACGGTGATGCCGACCAGCTCGGCGTCGTCGAGGCCGGGGAACAGGGTGAGCACGTCTCGCAACAGCTCGTAGGCGGCGCCGGCGGTGGGCGTGGCGTCCCAGCCCCGCTCCTCGACGGTGGCGCCGCACACGATCCGGCCGTCGTTCCGGGGCACCAGGTACCCGATCGATCCCCGCACGTGGGCCCGCACGACGTGGTGCAACAGCTCGTCACCGGCCCGCGGCCGCAGCGTCAGCACCTGGCCCTTCACCGGCCGCACGGGCACGTCGGCGAGGTCGCCCGACCACGCCCCCGCCGCCAGCACGACCCGCGGCGCGGCCAACGTGGCGCCGTCCTCCAGCACAACCCCCGAAACCTCGACAGAACTGGTGGCCATGGCGCCACTTGTGTCGAGGTTTCGGACGCGTTGGCGGACGAACGTGACGCCCGCCCGCTCGGCAGCCACCAGCAGCGCCGCGACCAGCGCCGGGGGGTCGACCGAGCGCTCCCCCGCGGCCCGGAAGCCCCGGCGCACCGAGGGCGCCAGCGCCGGCTCGGCGGCCCGCAGGTCGCGGGCCGACAGGTCGTCCACCTCCAGGCCCAGCGAGCGCTGGCGGTCGACGAGGTCGGCCACCGCGGCCCGGTCGTCGCCGTCGTAGGCCACGACCAGCGTCCCGTCCGAGCGGAAGCCCACCGGCAGGCCCGAGGCTTCCTCCACCTCGGCGGCGAAGTCGGGCCACGCGGCCAGCGACTCCAGCCCCAGCTGCAGCAGCGCCTCCTCGCCTATGCGCGCCTCGGTGACCGGCGCCAGCATCCCGGCGGCCACCACCGATGCCCCCGACCCCGGCTCCGGGTCGACCACCGTCACGTCGAGCCCCTGCCGCGCCAGCCGCCACGCCGACGCCAACCCGATGGCCCCGCCGCCCACCACCACCACGTCCACGCTCATGAGCCCGTCCTCTCGAGTCGATTCTGGTCGCCTCGGCTCACGTGCCCACGTCCTCTGGCACGCTCGCCCGGGCGACGGCGGTGACCAGGGCGTGGGTGGCCTCGCGGGGATCGTCGGCCCGGGCGACGGCACCGATCACGGCGACGCCCCACGCCCCGGCGGCGAGGAGCTCCGGCACCCGCTCGGCGGTCACCCCGGAGATGGCGATCACCGGCACCGGCACGGACGCCGCCACCTCCCGCACACCCTCCACGCCCAGCGGGTCGGGCAGGTCGGGCTTCGTGCCACTTGCGTAGGACGGCCCGACGCCCAGGTAGTCGGCACCGGCCGCCACCAGCCGGCGCGCCGACTCGGGGTTGCGGGCGGTGGCGCCCACCAGCAGGTGCGACCCCACCACCCGGCGCACCGCTGCCACGGACAGGTCCTCGTCGCCCACGTGGACACCGTCGGCGCCTGCGGCCACGGCGAAGTCGCCCCGGTCGTCGACGATGCAGGTGGCACCGGCGGCCCGGCAGCGGTCGGCGATGGCCGCCACCGTGTCGAAGCGCCGCCGGTCGGACCCGAGCTTCAGCCGCACCTGCAGCGTCGGGGCACCGCCCTCGAGCGCCGCTTCCGCCAGCGACACCGAGTCGACCAGCACGTGCAGTCGCCCGAGCGACGCCTTCACGCGGGCGCCCGCGTCTCGGGACTGGGGAGGTACACCTCGCCGCCCGACGCCACGAACTCGGACGACTTCGCCTGCATGCCCTCGGCCGCGTAGGCCCGCACCTTCTCGGTGATCGCCATCGAGCAGAACTTCGGCCCGCACATCGAGCAGAAGTGGGCGGTCTTGGCAGGCTCGGCGGGCAGCGTGGCGTCGTGGTACCTACGTGCGGTGTCCGGGTCGAGCGACAGGTCGAACTGGTCGTTCCAGCGGAACTCGAAGCGGGCCTTCGACAGGGCGTCGTCCCAGGCCTGCGCCCCCGGGTGCCCCTTGGCCAGATCGGCGGCATGCGCGGCGATCTTGTACGCGATCACCCCGACCTTGACGTCGTTGCGGTCCGGCAGGCCGAGGTGCTCCTTGGGTGTGACGTAGCACAGCATCGCGGTGCCGGCATCCAGGCCGACCTGCGCACCTTCGCGATGCTCGGCGTGCACGGCTGCGTCGCGGTCGCCGCGGTGACCGTGCAGAACTCCGTCGGGG